>NZ_KV811683.1:17614-37756 GCF_001813175.1 Corynebacterium sp. HMSC069E04
GCCGGTCATGCGCATTCCGGGGGTGAGATCACTGATGAGCTCCAAGGAAAAGATGGCTGCCTGAAGTCCCGTGCGGGCGGTTTTGAGGGCGATGCGGCGCGCAAGTTGACGCATGCTGGCCATTGAACCAGCTTTGGGGTGGACGTGCAGCGATGTCACCGATCAGACCCAATCGGGCATAAAAATGTGAGATCGGACTACTTAACCTGTGAATTCGGGCGCATAACGAGCAAAACTCGGACATGAGGGGCACAATAGGAGTCATGGGAAATCATGTTGGAAACAAAGTAGTACTCATCGGCGCTGGCGACGTTGGAGTTGCTTACGCCTACGCTCTGGTCAACCAGGGCACTGTTGATCACCTGGCCATCATCGACATCGACGAAAAGAAGCTCGAGGGCAACGTCATGGACCTCAACCATGGCGTCGTCTGGGCCCCGTCCCGCACCCGCGTGACCAAGGGCACCTACGAAGACTGCAAGGACGCCTCCATGGTCGTCATCTGCGCCGGTGCCGCACAGAAGCCCGGCGAGACCCGCCTGCAGCTCGTGGACAAGAACGTCAAGATCATGAACTCCATCGTGGCGGACGTCATGAAGAATGACTTCGACGGCATCTTCCTGGTCGCCTCCAACCCGGTGGACCTGCTGACCTACGCAGTGTGGAAGGCCTCCGGCTTCCCGCACCAGCGCGTCATCGGCTCCGGCACCGTCCTGGACTCGGCCCGCTACCGCTACATGCTCTCTGAAATGGATGACGTGGCACCGACCTCCGTCCACGCCTACATCATCGGTGAGCACGGCGATTCCGAGCTGCCGGTCGTCTCCTCCGCCAACATCGCAGGTGTCTCCCTGTCCCACCGTTCTGAAAAGGACCCGGGCTACAACGAGCGCATCGAGAAGATCTTCGAGGACACCCGCGACGCTGCCTACCACATCATCGACGCTAAGGGCTCCACCTCCTACGGCATCGGCATGGCCCTGGCCCGCATCACCCGCGCGGTCATCCAGAACCAGGCCGTCGCTCTCCCGGTCTCTGCCTACCTGCAGGGCGAGTACGGCCACGAGGATGTCTTCATCGGCACCCCGGCCATCGTTGACCGCTCCGGCGTCAACCGCGTTATCGAGCTGGCCCTCGATGACCACGAGAAGGAGCGCTTCGAGAACTCCTTCAACACTCTCAACACCATCAAGGAAGAAATCTTCGGCTAGTGAAGATTGTCGCCCACAGGGGATACTCCGGGAAATATCCGGAGCTATCCCCTCTTGCCTTTGAGAAAGCGCTCGAGCTTCCCATCCATGGTATCGAGTGCGATATCCGCCTGAGCAGCGACGGCAAGGTGGTGGTTCATCACGATCCCACACTGGACCGCACCACGAATGGCTCAGGCCGAGTGTCTCGGATGACCTGGGAGGAGCTGCGCCGCCTGAAGATTGGCGGCGGCCAGCGCATGCTGCTTCTCGACGAACTCCTCGACATGCTCGGGGATAAGAAACACCACCTCTACATTGAGACCAAGCATCCCTCGGGGCAGGGCGACATCCTCGAAGAACAGATGGTGCTGCGGCTGCGCTACGCAGGGCTTCTCGACGACCCCCGGATCCACATGATTTCCTTTTCCCACCGGGCCATTCGTCGAATGGCAGCGCTTGCCCCGCACGTCGACCGCATCTACCTGCGCCGCGATTGGGAGCGCCATTTTAACCGCCCGGATATCCTGTTATCCCAGCCCACTGGCTTAGGCATGTCCCTGTTGCGCGGCAAGCTGCAGCCTGACGCGATCGGCGCGCACGGCTTGCCCACGTACATGTGGACCATCGATAAACCCGCGGACATGAAGTGGGCGTGGGCCAACGGGGTAGATATTCTCGCCACGAACCAGCCGGAAGTGGCCCTGCATGCCATTGAGCTGTAATGAACAGGTAAGTTGTTCAGTATGGCCAAGAAGAAAAAGAAGAACGAACAGCTGCCGGAGGGCATGTCCCGCCGCCAAGCTAAGCTCGCTGCCCGCGCCGCCGAGCGCGCTGCCCTGGAAAAGGACCCTCGCCCCTTTGGTGGGCTGGCCGCTGAGGCTAGCCTCGTCGCCCTGCAGGAATTTGTTCCTTCCGCAACGGCGAAGCTGTCCGTCAAGGGCTTTGACAAGGACGTCTACGTCGCCACCGTGCTGCCCGGTGCTACCGCGGCGCTCATCCGTGATGAGGAATCCGGTGGTGAGGCCTTCGTGGGACTGCAGGTGCAGTCTCACACGCACAACCCGGGCCGCGACCTGGCTTTCGCCCTGAACTGGGTGAAAAACAACGCGCCGGGTTCCACCCTCGAGTCCACCGCTGCTGATGGCTCCCAGCCGGAGCTCAAGGAGCTGCTGGAGGAGGACGCCGAGCTGGAGATCAACGTCTACCAGGACTTCGCGTGGTGGATGCCGGAGGGCGCACAGGTTCCTCCACAGATGGCACAGGCACTGCAGCGCGCCAATGATTCCGTCATCGAGTCCTACCAGGTGGGCCAGGAGGCCGAGGGCTTTGTCGGCACCGCCTTCTGGGCTAATGCCGGTGGCGGCAAGGCGCATATCCGCTGGGTCCGCCCGTGCGATGACGAGAATGCTTTCCTTAACGCCCTCGCGCGCATCGCCGCTCGCGGTGAGCTCAACCTGGGAGAAAACACCAAGTTTGCCGGTGTCTTCCGTACCCACGGCCTCATCGCTCCGGTCTTCGACCTCGACCCGGAGGTTGCGCACGACTCCTACGAGGCAGAGCTGTCTCGCGTGAACAAGGCGCTGGAGAAGGAGATTTCCAACGACGCTAACCTCGACGCCGATGAGCGCAAGCAGCTGCAGAACATTAAGTCCCGTCAGGTGACGCTGCGCTAGTACTTCGGTGCCTTCGCCCCGAGGTGTAGGTACCGATCGATCAATTAAGGCTCCAAAACCCATCGGCGGTTTTGGAGCCTTAATTGATCAAAACGACCGGCCGGAGTCTTAGCGCAGGGAGTCCCAGAGGGCTTGGGCCTCGGCGTCTTCCCAGAGGACAACATTGCCCACGACCGTGTCCTGGAAGCCGCCGATCGGCACAGTCTTCGTCTCTACACCTGAGGCCATCGACAGTGCCACGCGGGCAAGGTGCCACACGTGGTCCTTCTCGTTGACGATGAAGGAATCCGTGGTGTGGTTGACCAGGGAGACGGCCTTGAAGGGGTTGCCAATGGTGGAGAAGGACGTTGCCTTATCCAGCAGCGCGGCGAAGAACTCGCGCTGGCGCTCGACGCGGTCCAAGTCACCCATCGCGGTAGCGCGGGTGCGCACGTAGCCAAGGGCATCTGGGCCGCGGAGCTTCTGGCAGCCCGCTTGAAGGTCGATGCCCGCGAGCGGATCGTTGATGGGCTCCTTGACGCAAATCTCCACGCCGCCCACGGAATCCACGACGTTTGCCAAGCCGCCCATGCCGATCTCCGCATAGTGATCGATGTGGAGGCCGGTGGCTTGTTCCACGGTGTGGGTCAGCAGCTGGGGCCCACCGTAGGTGAAGGCAGCATTGACCTTGTCCATGCCGAAGCCGGGCACGTCGACGTAGCTATCGCGTGGAATGGAGACCAGCTGGGCCTTTCCGGAGCTGGGGATGTGCAGAAGCATGATGGTATCGGTGCGGCCGACGCCTACATCGCCACCGGTACCTAGCTCCGCTTGTTGTTCCTCGGTGAGGCCCTGGCGGGAGTCCGAGCCCACCAACAGCCAGTTCGTCCCAGAGGTCGGCGCCACCTGCTCGGTGGGCAGGGCATCGATGCGGGTGAGGCGTGAATCCGTCCACAAGGTGAAGGCCACCATGAAGACGAGGGCGATGACGGCGAGCCAGCCCAGGCAACCGAAAGCTTGCTTGACCGGGTTGACCTTCTTGCGGCGGCTATGTGGGCGTCCTGCGGCACGCCCGCGGGAGGGTGCCTGTGGGGAATAGCTGCGTGGCGGTGCGTCGGGACTTCGCCGGTATGCGCCGGCGGCAGGTTCCCGGGTGGGCGCGCTCTGGTGGGGCGCTGTGCGCGCGGGGGAGTGCTGGGCCATGTAAGCATCGACGTCGAAGCGGGTTTCCTCCGGCCGTGAGCGACGCGGGGTGGGACGCTGGGTGCGTGGGGAATTTTGAGACGGCGTGCTGCGCTGTGTGGATGGACGGCGGCGCACCGGACGGCCGTAGCGATCACGCAAGGGCTGCCCATCGGTACCAAGGACAAATTCGCCCGCGTCCTGGCCGGACGCATGTGAGGCGTGCGGGCCAGCCGGGTCGTAGGGGCGGGAAGGCCTCGCAGAATCAGCGGAGCCCGCGCGGCGGGGAGTGCCGTGGGGCTCGCCAGCACGGCGAGCTTCGCGCTCGGGATCGCGTCCTTGGTAGGTCATGGGGAACACTGTACCGCGAAACCACTTGCGCCCCACCTATCCCACAGGGCGCGGTGGTGGTCTTTTCGGCGCGACGCTGTTCCGGGCACCGCTTAAGCGCCGAAGAGCAGTGCGTAGCCCACGAAAGCGACGGCGTCGATCAGAAAGTGCGCGATGACCAGAGGCCATACCTTCCCGGTGCGGTGGAAATACCAGCCATAAAGCAGGCCCATCATGATATTGCCAAAGCCGGCGGAGACTCCCTGGTAGAGGTGGTAAGAACCGCGCAAGATAGAGGAGGCGGCCAGCGTTGCGGGTAAGGCCCACCCAGACTGCTTGAGCCTGGTCATGAACCAGTACACCACCACCAGTTCCTCCGCCCAGGCGTTGGCGAAGGATTTAATCAGCAGCACCGGGATCTCAATCCAGCTATCGAAGGCCCCCGGCACCACCTCCTTGGTCCAGCCGAAGT
This sequence comes from Corynebacterium sp. HMSC069E04, assembly GCF_001813175.1. Taxonomy (NCBI): domain Bacteria; kingdom Bacillati; phylum Actinomycetota; class Actinomycetes; order Mycobacteriales; family Corynebacteriaceae; genus Corynebacterium; species Corynebacterium sp. HMSC069E04. The sequence goes on from NZ_KV811683.1 coordinate 22,444, forward strand.
GCAACGCCACGTAATACAGCACCAACCCGGGAAGCCCAATAACCGCCGCCAACGCCGCGCCGTGCAGGCCGTCCCGCCACTGTGGGCGGGGCGGAAAAGAAATCAAATAAAGGGCAAGCGCTCCCCAGGCGCACAGCACGGCGGCACTGCAGAGCTGGAAGGCAAGGTCCAGTAGCGAAGTCGCCGACTGCGAAGCGTTGATGGTGACCGACTGCTCGTTGAGCGGGGCCGGGTTGAGCAGAGAATCGGTCAGGCGTAGCACGGCGCGAACACCCGAGATACCAAAAGTGATGGTGAGGACGATGAGGATTTCCGCGCGCAGGCGTGAGCGCGCGGTCATGGGTGAAGCACCTGGGCGAGGCCGAGAAGGGAGGACTCGTCAAGCGTGAGTGAGCCTAACTGCACGCCTACCGGCGGGTGATCGCGCACCGGCCAGGGCACAGAAATAGCGGGCAGCTGCGCCACGTTGAACAACGATCCCCACGGTGACCACCGCGTTTGCTCATCGAAGTTGGCCTGGTGCTCCCGTGCCAGGAAGTGCCCGCGCCGGGGTGGATCGAAGGCCAGCATGGGGCTCAAGATGGCGTCGACGTCCCACTCTTGTGCCAGCATTTCCGGTAGCTGGGCGGCGTGGGCGCGGGCCGCGGCGAATTCGGAGTCCGTGACGCGCCGGCCCTTCGCACGGATCCACTCCGCGTAACCCTCCGCGAAGTCAAGGCCAGCCAGCCGGCGACTAAAGATGTGCTGGAAGGCCTCAAAGGTAGCCGCGGCCTGGGGATAGGGGGAGATAGCCACGGTTTCGAAACCCGCGCCTTCAAAGGTAGCGGTGGCCTCTGCGACCGCGCGCAGCATGTGCGGGGCCACCTCAGCTTGAGCGAAGAGGGGATCCGTCAGCACACCGATGCGGGCGCGCCGGGCACGCGGGTTAAGGCCGTGCAGTGTTGCGGTATCGGCGATGCTGCGCGTGATGAACCCCTGCACCGAGAGGTCCTCGCCGGCGGGCTTAAAGCCGACGACACCGCAGGCAGCGGCCGGCACGCGAATGGAACCGCCACCGTCGGAGGCATGCGCGGCGCGCATGAGGCCCCGGGCCACCTGGATTGCCGCCCCGCCGGAGGAGCCACCCGGGGTATGGCCTGGGTAGAGCGGATTATCGGGGTGGGGCAGGCCGACAGGTTCGGTGTCGACGCGCAGACCCAGCTCGGGTGCGGCGGATTTGCCGACGACGAGCGCACCGGCGTCGATAAGCTCCTGCACGAAAGGATCGGTCTCCTCCGCCACGTAGGCACGCTCGGCATGCCCGAGCGTGGTGGGCATGCCGGCGACATCGTTGAGATCCTTAACCGAGAGGATCCAGCCGCTCAAGCGCCCGTGCGTGTGCGGCCGGCGTTCGAGGTCGAGGTACGTGAAGCCGTGCTCCACAGGGCTTAGGGTCGATAGATCCTCGCGCAGCTTGTCCAGCGTGAACTCGGTGCTCTCCATGGCGGCTCAGTTTAGTAGTTGTGTGAGATAAAGTTGCTGTCATGAGCACCACGATCGCATTCCTCGGGCCCGCTGGAACCTTTACGGAAGCGGCGATGCAGCATTTCGCCGCAGACTTTGCTTCCCCCGAGGGGATGCCGGTGAGCTCCCCGGCCGAGGCGCTGTCGGCGGTGCGCACTGGTGCGGCGGATTATGCCTGCGTGGCTATCGAAAACTCCGTGGACGGGCCGGTTACTGCCACCTTTGACGCGCTTGCCGACGGCTCCCGGGTCCAGATCTACCGTGAAGTAGACCTGCCAGTGTCCTTTTCCATTCTGGTGCGCCCCGGCACGTCCTCGGAGACTCTCCACACCTTCTCCACGCACCCTGTGGCCTACCAGCAGGTGCGCGGTTGGTTGGAGCAGAACTTGCCGGACGTGGAGTATGTTCCGGCGGCGTCGAATGGCGCGGCGGCGCAGGCCGTGGCGCGCGGGGAGGTGGATGTCGCTGCCGCTCCTGCCCGCGCAGCGGAGGTCTTTGAGCTGGAGTCTCTTGCGGAGAACGTGGCAGATGTCGCGGGAGCCACGACGCGGTTTGTCCTCGTGGGACCGGCCGGAAAGCCGACCGAACGGACCGGCAACGACAGGACGTCCGTCATCTTCACCCTGCCCAATGAGCCCGGCTCCCTGGTGGGGGCCCTACAGGAATTCGCGCATCGTGGGGTGGACCTCTCCCGCATCGAATCCCGCCCGCTGCGCACCGTCTTCGGTAACTATCGCTTCCACGCCGATCTCATCGGGCACATTGAGGACCAGCCGGTGGCGGAGGCTCTGCGGGCACTGTGGCTGCGGGCGGAGGACGTCGTGTTCGTTGGTTCCTGGCCTTCCGCAGTGGCGCTCGGGGAGGCCCCACGAAACTTGGCGCGTCTGCAAGAAGCCGATGAATGGGTAGCGCAGGCGCGCACCGGCCAATAGTGTGGTGAAGCATGACCGGAAGAATCATCCTCCTGCGCCACGGCCAGACCTTTTCCAATATTGACCGCGTTATGGATACCCGGCCCCCAGGTGCCGAGCTCACCGAGCGCGGCCGCGGCCAAGCGGAAGATGTCGGCCGCGAGTTAGCTGAACTGTGCGCGGGCCGCCGTGTGCGCTTTGTGTGTTCCATTGCCTTGCGCGCCCAGCAGACCGCGATGCTGGCGGCCCGCACCTTCGGCGAAGCCGCCGATGAGCGCACTGTTCCCGTGGAAGTGCGTACAGGCTTGCACGAGGTCTTCGCCGGTGAACATGAAATGAGCGGCAGCGAGGACACCCACCGCGAATACATGGTGGCACTGCGCGGCTGGCTCGACGGTGATGAGTCCGCTCGGATGCCTGGCGGTGAGAGCTACATGGATGTGCTCGAGCGCTACCAACCGGTGTTGGAGGATCTCGCTGTGGAGCTGGAGGATGATGAAGACATCGTCGTCGTCAGCCACGGCGCCGCCATTCGCGTAGTGACGAGACATGCCTGCGGCGTGGACCCAGACTTTGCTTATACCGGCTACATGCCGAACTGCCGCTTTACCCTCATGGAGCCGCAGGGCCAGCCTTTCGGCCAGTGGATGCTCAAGCGCTGGGCTGATACCGAGGTTTAGTTTCTCGCGGCCACAGCAGGTTTCGGTGTGGTCACGCTAGGCGCCCCGCTGGGCGCCTAGCCCCAGCCGAGCTCGTGGAGGCGGTCCTCCTCGAATCCGAAATAGTGCCCGACCTCGTGGAAGACGGTCACCATGACTTCGTGGGCGAGCTCTTCTTCCGAGTTGCTGATGGCTTGGAGAGGCTGCCGGTAAATGGAAATGGTATCCGGCAGGTAGCCGGTGTGTGAAGCGGTGCGCTGCGTGAGCATGACGCCCTCATAAAGCCCCAACAGTTCAGGGTTCTCTGGGTGCTCTTCCTCGACGAGGATGACCAGGTTGCGCATCTGATCAACGAAGCGATCCGGAATTTTATCCAGGGCCTCGCCGACCAGTTCCTCGAAGCGTTCTTCGCTGACCTCGTACATGTGGCTATTTCCTGTTCAATGGCCGGGCTTAGAGGGCCGGCGCCGCAGCTTCGGGGGTGGCGGGCGCGTCGTTCGCACCAGCTGGCTCGGCGTTCTCGCCGCCCGGCTGAGCATTCGGTTCGCGCAATGGGTTGCGCTTCGGCTGCTCGGTCGGCGGGGCGCCGTTAATGCTCAGGGCCTCGCGTCCCCCTGTGGCAGAGCCGGTGATCTCGGAGAAGTGACCGTCCTTGATGTGGATCAGCGAACAATTCACCGAACGGGATCCGCTCTCCCAGGTCTCGCGGCTCATCGCGCCCCAGAAAGGTTGCAGCGTGGACTGGTAGAGGTTCTCCTCGCCGCCCAGGTAATCCATGGCATTTTGGGTGCAGGTTTCGGAGAGGAACTTATCCATGTCCTCATCGCTGGGGTAGCCATTGGGGAACTTTTCGGCCAGGTTGATGACGGATACGGTCTCCATCTGGTGCGGTTCCTGGCAGGGAACGGTATTGAGTACCTGTTTATCATCCACCTTGCGGCATTCGCCGGGCTTGGCGACGACCGCCTGGTCCACCTCGCTGACCTTGCCGGTGGATTCCTGCGGTACGCCGTTGGCGTCGGTAGTCTGCAGGCCACACAGCAAGGTACGGTCACCCTGATCCCAGGATGCGGCCGGGGGCAGGATGGAAGCAATGTCATAGCGCCCGTTAGGGTCCCACTTGCCATTGAGATAGCTCACCGTGGGTGCCTCACACAGCTCATCGCGCAGGGCGTTTTGGCGTGTGATGTCGGGGCGCGTGGCGTTGGGGCCGAACTCACTGGTGGGGTAGGCGCTGAGATCCTCGCGAGCCGAGACTTCGAAGCGGTGTGGCTTATCGCAGCTGATCTGCTCAAAACCGGTGGCGGTGCCATCCGGAGCGATGTCCCAGGTCACGCATGCCCCAGCGGAGGCGGTGGTGAAGGGAGCAGCTTCGCCGTCGGCGGTAGAAGGATCGGCGGCCTGACTACCGTCGGCACTGGAGCTAGCGGAGTCATTCCCGGCCGAATCGGCGCCGGTCGGCTCGCCGCTAAAGAGGCCGTAGGAGGCCATGAAGACGGCCGCGGCCACGGCTGCAACGAGGACGACGCGGATGGCGGAGGCGGAGCGCCATGCAGATGAAGTGCTCATAGAACTCCTCATACTACTCCCTTAGCGGCCCTAGCTTCTAGCCCGCCCGGCGCCGTTCGGAGCGACGCGCCGCTACATACGCGTGCGGGAGACGTGGGTCGTAAGGCGGTAGCGGTCAGTGCGGTAGACCGAGGAGCACCATTCAACCGGTCGGTCCCCCGAGCGGGCGAGGCGGGTGATGTGGAGAAGTGGGGTGTTCGGGGGGACGTCGAGAAGCTCGGCGATGTCTTCCTCTGCCGCCACCGCGGTGACTGTCTGCTCGGCCTCGGTGATGGGGACCTTGAAGGTGCTATCCAGAATCGCGTAGACGGAGTTATAGATGTCATTTTCTAGCAGCGTCGGCGCGAAGGCGGAGTTGTACCAGCCATCGTCGATGGAATAAGGCTCGCCATCGCCCAAGCGCAGGCGCCGCAGGTGGGTGTGTGCAACCGTGGTCTCTGTGCCGAAGAAATCACACACCTCGTTGGGTGCGGTGCTGCGCTCACCCAGCAGGATTTTCGAGGAAGCCTGTACTTTTTGGTAACCCATCTCATCGGAAAAAGATGCCAAATGGAGCCGGGAGACGAGTGGGTTCGGAGCCACGAAGGTGCCCTTGCCTCGCACCCGCCGCAGGCGGCCTTCGGCCACTAAATCACCGATGGCGCGGCGTACGGTGATGCGGGAAACGCCGTAGGTTTCTTCGAGAATGCGCTCGCCGGGGAGGATGTCACCGGGTTTGAGGGTGGTTCGGCAGAGCTCGGAGAGGATATCCCGCAGCTGAGCGTGCTTGGGCACGGGGCCGTCGGTAATAATGTGAGGTGCCATATTATTCATGATAATGCGCTGGTTATGACCAGCGCAAAGGTATGGCCGTGCGCTAGACTATCCGGCGTGATTGATCTCAAGTTTCTTCGCGAAAATCCCGATGTCGTCCGCGCCTCCCAGGTAAACCGTGGGGAGGACCCCGCTTTGGTGGACCAGCTGCTCGCCGCCGATGAACAGCGCCGCGCGGCCATTGTGAAGGCAGACCAGCTCCGCTCGGAGCAGAAGGCCTTTGGCAAGAAGATTGGCCAGGCCTCCCCCGAGGAGCGCCCAGCGCTGCTGGAGGGCTCCAACGAGCTGAAGGAGAAGGTCAAGGCGGCCGGCGAGGAAGCGGCCGCGGCCGAGGCCAAGGTAACGGAGCTGCAGTATCAGCTCTCCAACGTGGTGGAAGGTGCTCCGGCGGGTGGCGAAGATGACTTCATCGTCCTCGAGGAGGTCGGTGAAAAGCCGCAGTTCGACTTCGAACCGAAGGATCACCTGGAGCTGGGTGAGACGCTGGGGCTTATCGACGTCAAGCGGGGCGCCAAAGTCGGCGGCGCGCGTTTCTACTACCTCACCGGTGATGGCGCCTTCCTGCAACTGGGTATGTTGATGTTGGCTGCGCAGAAGGCTCGTGAGGCAGGCTTTAAGCTGATGATTCCGCCGGTGCTCGTGCGCCCGGACGTTATGCAGGGAACTGGCTTCTTGGGTCAGCACTCGGATGAGGTTTACTACCTGCCGGCAGATGACCTGTATCTGGTCGGCACTTCAGAGGTGGCTCTGGCCGGCTACCACAAGGAAGAGATCATCGACCTGTCCAAGGGGCCGCTGCAGTATGCAGGCTGGTCTTCCTGCTTCCGCCGCGAGGCAGGTTCGCACGGCAAGGACACCCGCGGCATCCTGCGCGTGCACCAGTTCGACAAGCTGGAGATGTTTGTCTACTGCAAGCCGGAAGACGCCGAGGAGATGCACCAGAAGCTCCTGAACATGGAAAAGGACATGCTGGCGGCGATGGAACTGCCCTACCGCACCATCGATATCGCGGGCGGAGACTTGGGCTCCTCTGCGGCGCGCAAGTTCGATAACGAGGCGTGGGTACCCACCCAGGGCACGTACCGCGAGCTCACCTCGACCTCGAATTGCACCACCTTCCAGGCGCGCCGCCTGTCCACGCGCTACCGCGATGAGAACGGCAAGACCCAGTACGCCGCCACGCTCAATGGCACCCTGGCTACCACCCGCTGGCTCGTGGCCATCCTGGAGAACCACCAGCAGGCAGATGGCTCCGTGGTGGTTCCGGAGGCCCTGCGCCCATTCGTGGGCAAGGACGTGCTGTACCCCGTAAACTCCTAGAAGAACGCGGTGCGCGGGGCTTCGCGCGCCGCCCTCTCTTGTCCCTCCTCGCTGCTCTCGACGGCGGGGTCTTAGCTGTTTGGAGCACCATGAGCGCTGTGACTAACTTCCTCTACCGGCAGATCACACACATCGGCCGCGGGGTGACTCTGGCCCAGGGGCTCAAGATGCGCTTGTCCGGGGAGGAGAATATCCCGGATAAGGGTGGGGCCGTCATCGTGTGCAACCACACGGGTTACATGGATTTCCTTTTCGGGGCCTTCTTGGCTTACCGCAAGCGCCGTTTGGTGCGCTACTTGGCTAAGGCCTCCATCTTCCAAGCGCCGGTGGCCGGGCAGCTTTTTCAGGTCATGGGGCATGTCCCGGTGGACCGTATCGATGGCGGGGCGTCGATTGTCAAAGGCATCGAACTAGCCAAGAGTGGGGAACTCGTGGGGGTCTTCGCGGAGGGAACGATTTCCCGCAGCTTTGAAATTCGCAGCATGCGTAACGGTGCGGCGCGTATCGCGCATGGTGCGGGCGTGCCGATTATTCCGCAGGTTATCTTTGGCTCCCAGCGTATTTGGACGAAGGGGCAGAAGAAGCACTTGGGCCGCACGAAGACGCCGGTGCTGATTAAGGCTTTGGAGCCTTACTACACGACGGGCGATTTTGACGCGGATATCGCGGAGGTGCGCCGTCGGATGCAGGAGGCCCTGGAGGGCCTGTGGGCGGAGTATGAGACGGAGTTCGGACCGATGCCAGCCGGGGAGTTCTGGGTGCCCGCCCGCAAGGGTGGTGGGGCACCAACGCTGGAGGAGGCTGAGGCCCAGGACTCCGAGGTGGAGTCTGAGCGCTACCGCGTGCGCCGGCTGCGTGATGACCTGACTAACCTCAAGGACCGCGTCTCCGAGGCCACCGTGGAGCTCATGCGGGACCGGATGGCGCTGATGAAGCGGGCTGATTCCGGAGAATCGGGAGCAGAGCTTGGCGACGAGAACGTCGACGCCACGCAAGAAAACGACGGCGCACAAGTTGAAAGCTCAGCTACTGACAAAGGCAAAGAGCGCCCGCGTACTGCTCCAGAGACCCTGGAATGGATCAAGGAGAACCTCAACTCGGTGGTCGAGGAAGCCATGCGCGGCGTCGGGGAAGGCCGCGACAAGGTCACGGAGGTTATGGCGCAACTGAAGTCCGATGTGGTCGAGGCCCAGGCCTCTATGACTGCGAGCAGCAAGGAGATTTTTGCCGGTTCCGTGGTGGAGCAGGGTCTACTTTCTGCGGCGACGCAATCGCGCATTATTGTCTCCCGCCTGCCGCACCGCGTGAAGGCTCAATACTCTGAGGTGCCGCGCGTGATTGTGGCTGATCAGAGTGCGCTCAGCATGGAGAACGGGGAAATCTCGAGGCGGCTTCAGGAAGCGCTGACGCACTTGCACCCACAAGTGGAGGAGTTGGTGGTGCTCTCGCCGCAGGGAGAGGTGCTCGACGCTGCAGCCTTTGGCGACCTCCCCCAATCCTGTTGGCGGATCGCCTGTTCAGAAGGTGCTGACGGGGCACAGTTCAACGATGCTCCTGGGGGCGTAGTAGTCACGGCGTCCTCGCCCGCCGAGGGGCTGGCGGCTGTGGCGAAAAGGATCGGAGTCGAGCCTGCGGACCTTCTATTCTTTGCGAATGAGCCTGGTGATGAAACGTTTGCGGAGGGCGGGGAGGGCGTCGCCGTGCGCATGGTGGCGCTTGAGACTGCGCCCATTGAGGTGATTAAGGCTGCGCAGGCGGTGACGTATTCCACTGAGCGCTACGGAATGGCCGAGGTGCTGGAGGCCATGGCGCGCTTGCAGCAGGAGAAGAAATAAGTCTTGACACCCTAGACTTGAGGAGAGTCCGCCACGCCCGTTAACACCCCCGGAAGGGGGTGTTATTTCATTTTGCTCGTCTATGAAAAGCCTTAAAAGTGCCAGCTTACGGAAGCGGAACCTACGTGTGAGTAGCGTCTCCAGAGAGAAAATCGGGTGATCTATAGCATTGGCGGTGGGAGAAAACTTCTTCTTCATCCGCTATCCGAGCAATTAGCCGAGGAATCGGCACACTGGGTGCGTGGTGGATGAGCACAATATGCTGCGCATACCGTCAACGAGGGCAGGGCTTTCTGACGCCGTGCAGCGAGAGAGGAGACTCGGTCAACAATGACCACGACGAGTATTAACAGCTTCAACCCTGAGTATTTTGAAAAGACATGGAACGACTACTCCACCGAGGATTATGACGTCGTCATCATCGGCGGCGGCTCAGTAGGCGCTGGTGCTGCGGTGGATGCGGCCACCCGTGGCCTGAAGACAGCCGTGCTGGAGTCCCAAGACTTTGCGGCAGGAACGTCCTCGCGTTCCTCCAAGATGTTCCACGGTGGCCTGCGCTACCTGGCGATGTTTGACTTCCGCCTCGTTGCGGAGTCCCTCAAGGAGCGCGAGCTCAACATGTCTACCCTGGCCCCGCACCTGGTCAAGCCGCTGAAGTTCATCTTCCCCCTGACTCACCGCGGTTGGGAGCGCGTCATGATGTTCGGCGGCTTTACCCTCTATGACCTCATGGGTGGTGCCAAGAGCGTCCCGATGCAGAAGCACCTCACCCGCAAGGGCGTGCTCAAGGTCACCCCGGGCCTCAAGGAGGATGCCGTCGTCGGTGGCGTGCGCTACTACGACACGCTTGTCGACGACGCCCGCCACACCATGACCGTCCTGCGTACCGCCGCTGAGTATGGCGCAAGCGTGCGCACCGGCACTGAGGTTATCGGTTTCGAGAAGGACAAGCGCGGCCGCATCACCGCCGCAAAGGTCCGTGACCTCGAGACCGGCCGCGAGACCACCGTGAAGGGCAAGGTCTTCATCAACGCCACGGGTGTCTGGAACGACAAGATTCAGGACATGGCCGGCGCGGAGGGTAAGTTCACCGTTCACGCCTCCAAGGGTGTGCACATCGTGGTTCCGAAGGATGCCCTCGATGCGGATGCCGCGCTGTGCTTCGTCACCGAAAAGTCCGTGCTCTTCGTCATCCCGTGGGGCGAGTACTGGATCATCGGTACCACCGACACCGATTGGGAGAAGGGCCTGTCCCTGCCGGACCCGGCTCCGACGAAGGCGGATATCGACTACATTCTGGACCAGGTCAACCAGCGCGTGCGCAACAAGATCACGCGCGAGGACATCGTTGGTGTCTACTCCGGTCTGCGCCCGCTGCTGTCCGGTAAGTCCGACTCCACCACCAACCTCTCCCGCAACCACGCCGTTGCCCGAGTAGCCCCAGGCCTCGTCTCCGTTGCTGGTGGTAAGTACACGACTTACCGCGTCATCGGTAAGGACGCGGTGGACCTGGCCGCTAAGGAACTGGGCTTCAAGGTGGCAGAATCCGTCACCGAGCGCACCCCGATCTTGGGCGCGGACGGCTACCATGCTCTGGCCAACCAGGTTCCGGCGCTTGCTCGCCGCTACAACCTCGACGAGAAGCGCATCGAGCACCTGCTTGGCCGCTACGGTTCGCTCATCAGCGAGGTGCTGGCTCCGGCCGCCGAAGATGCCTCCCTCCTTGAGCCGATTCCGGGCGCTGAGAGCTACATCTGGGCTGAGGCCCGCTACGCCGTCACCCACGAGGGTGCACTGCACATCGACGACATCGTGTCTCGCCGCCTGCGCGTAGCCATCGAATTCGCCGACCGAGGCGTTGCCGCTGCTCAGCCTATTGCTGAGTTCGTCGCGCCACTGCTGGGCTGGGACCAGAGCGACATTGAGCGCGAGGTTAGCCACTTCAAGCAGCACACCGAGGCGGAGCTTGCCGCCGAGGCTGCCCTCACCGACCGTGAGGCAAATGACATTCTCGAGCGCGCTGGCAGCGCACGAGCCACTAAGGAAGAAGCCTAAGCGTCACGGGGCCCAGCGAGGACGTTTGCTGTCTCTCGCTGGGCCTTTGTCCTAGGCAAAAGAGAAAGGACAAGTTATGACCGGAACTGATGCATTCCTGTGGGAATTCCTTGGCACGGCAGTGCTGCTCCTGTTGGGTAACGGCGTCTGCGCCACTGTAAACCTCCGCACCTCCGCGGCGCGCGGTTCAGACTGGATCGTTATCGCAATGGGCTGGGGCCTCGGCGTCTACTTGGGTGCTAGCATCGCGGACCCCACTGGCGGTCACCTTAACCCGGCGGTGACCATCATGCTCGCTGTCAACGGCTCTCTTGAGTGGAGCCTTGTGCCTTATTACCTCCTGGGTCAGATCTTGGGCGCCATGCTCGGTGCTTTCCTGGCGTGGGCAACGTTTAAGCAGCTTTTCGATGCCAACAATGTCGACGAAGCCGGCAACGTCACCGGAGCCAACAAGAATACCGGCGGTATTTTCTTTACGAACCCGGCGCACCCGAATAACGGCTGGAACGCAGTGACAGAGTTCATCGCAACCACTGTGCTGCTCATGTTTATCGCCTTCGGTCCTGCCGGCGGCGAGCTCGGTCCGCTGAGCTACTTCGGCGTGGCCTTCGTCATCGTGTCTATCGGTCTGTCCCTCGGCACCCCCACCGGATATGCCATCAACCCGGTTCGTGACCTCGGCCCCCGCATCATGTACGCCTTTGTCCTCCCCATCAAAGACAAGGGCACTGGAAACTGGAGCTATGCCTGGGTTCCGGTCGTCGCGCCGACTCTCTCGGCCGTCGCCGTTGGCCTGCTATCCATAGCCCTTTAAAACACCCCCGACAAGGAGAAAGTTATGTCCACCAAGAGCTACGTTGCAGCGATTGACCAGGGTACGACCTCCACGCGTTGCATCATTTTCAACCACGACGGAGAGCAGGTGTCCGTCGGCCAGCTCGAGCACGAGCAGATTTTCCCAGAGAAGGGCTGGGTCGAGCATGACCCAGAGGAAATCTGGAGCAATACCCGCCGCGCGGTGGGTGAGGCCTTGGCCAACGGCGACATCAACGTTGAAGACATCGCCGCTTTGGGTATCACCAACCAGCGTGAGACCACCGTTGTGTGGGACAAGAACACCGGCAAGCCGGTCTACAACGCCATCGTGTGGCAGGACACCCGAACCACCGACATTTGTAAGGAACTCGCCGGCGACGACGGTGCGGACAAGTGGCGTCGTCGCACCGGCCTCATCATCAATTCCTACCCTGCCGGCCCGAAGGTGAAGTGGATCCTCGATAACGTCGAGGGCGCCCGCGAGCGCGCTGAGGCTGGCGAGCTGCTCTTCGGCACCATCGATACCTGGCTGCTGTGGAACCTCACCGGTGGCGCCGACGGCGACAACGGCCAAGAGGCCCTGCACGCGACCGATGTCACCAATGCCTCCCGTACCCTCCTCATGGACATCGAGAAGCTCGAGTGGGATGAGGAACTGTGCAAGGAGATGGGTATCCCGACCTCCATGCTCCCGGAGATCCGTCCGTCCCTGGGCGACTTCCGCACTGTCCGCGAGCGTGGCTCGCTGTCCGGTGTGCCGATTCGCGCCATCCTGGGTGACCAGCAGGCCGCCATGTTTGGCCAGGGCTGCTTCCGCCCGGGTTCTGCCAAGAACACTTACGGCACCGGTCTGTTCCTCCTGCTCAACACCGGTACCACGCCGAAGTTCTCCGATAACGGCCTGCTCACCACCGTGTGCTTCCAGCGCGAGGGCGAGCGCCCAGTCTATGCGCTCGAGGGTTCCGTCTCCATGGGTGGTTCCCTGGTGCAGTGGCTGCGCGATAACCTGCAACTTATCCCGAACTCCGCGTCCATTGAGAACCTGGCCCGCGAGGTCAAGGACAACGGCGGCGTCTACATCGTGCCGGCCTTCTCCGGCCTCTTCGCTCCGTACTGGCGCCCGGACGCTCGTGGTGTCATCGTGGGCTTGACCCGCTACGCCAACCGCAAGCACCTGGCCCGCGCGGTCCTGGAATCCACCGCGTACCAGACCCGTGACGTCGCTGACGCCATGGTTGCTGATTCCGGCGTGGAGATCACCGAGCTGCGCGTCGACGGCGGCATGACCATGAACGAGCTACTCATGCAGTTCCAGGCAGACATGCTCGGCGTGGAGGTTCACCGCCCGAAGAACGTGGAGACTACCGCCACCGGTGCGGCCTTTGCCGCCGGCTTGGACTCCGGCTTCTGGGATGACCTTAGCGTGCTGGGCTCCCAGCAGGGGGACTTCAAGGTCTGGAAGCCACAGCGCGAGAAGGACGAGGTAGACGCTCTCTACCGCGACTGGAAGCGCGCCATCAAGCGTTCCCTGAACTGGGAAGACGTCGACGATGACGACGTTATCGCCTAAGAGCTAACCAGGAGTCGTTGCACGAAGACGCGGCCGTCACGAGCATTCTCGTTGCGGCCGCTTTCGTCGTTTTAGAAGTCGCCGAGTGCGGCTGGACGCAACGCGGTGGTGGAGCTCCTGCGTGACAGTCGGACGGTGTGGTGGCTGACCACGTTGCGGGCACGCCATTGAGCGTGTCGCCCTGACGTAGACTCGGGGCTATGGCCAGTGACGTATTTTCGGACCGCGCTCCGCGCCTCATCATTAGTGATATCGACGGCACCTTATTGGACCGGAACCACCGGGTGCCCGGGCGAAACCGCGAAGCAGTGGCCCGCGCGGTTGCAGCGGGCAGCGAGTTCGCGCTGGCAACTGGCCGGCCCTTCCGCTGGATCATGCCTGTGCTGGACCAGCTGACCGTGCGCCCAGTGTGCGTGACATCAAATGGCGCGGTGATTTATGACTCAGCGGAAGACCGCGTGCTCTCCGCCCACGGACTCTCGCCGGAGGCCCTCGCGGAAACCGTAGAGGTAGCCACCAAGGTACTCGAGCCCCATGGCGGCGTTGGCTTTGGTGCGGAACGTGCGGGCGGCTCGGTTTTGGATCCGGTTGAGGAACTCTTCGTGGTTGAGTCGCACTATTCGGAAAACGCGCTCTTCGAAGGCTTTGGGCTGGTTAGCGTGGGGGAGTTGGTGTCCCGGCCGGCGGTGAAGCTGTTGATTCGCAACACCGCATTCTCCGCGCCGGAGCTCTACAGCCTCATCGCTCCCCACATCGATTCCGAGCTTGCCCACGTGACTTACTCAATGTCCGAGGGCATCCTCGAGGTGGCGGCCCCCAACGTGACGAAGCAGCGCGGAATTAAGTGGTTGGCTGAGCACCACGGTATCGCCCGCGAAGACATCATCGCCTTTGGCGATATGCCCAACGATATCGAGATGCTCGAGTGGGCTGGGTGCGGTGTTGCCATGGAGAACGCTCACCCAGATGTCGCGGCGGCCGCAGATACTGTGACGTTAGCGCACCACCAAGCAGGTGTGGCAAAGGTCCTTGAGCGTTGGTTCTAGCGCTGCTGTACCCCGCCGCGCTGTAGCCGTGAAACCCCGCGCTACCTGCCCTATTTGTGGCGGAACCTGAGAGTTTTTGCCTCCGGTTGCGGGGTGGGTGGTGGTGTTTTAGTCTTTGTCGCATGGGGGATTTGGAGACTTATTTCTCCTACCGCAGTTCGGGGTTGGATCTTGTGGGGCTTGCGGTGGGCAGTGTGGATGATTTACGCGCGCGTGGTGCATCAAAGGCTGATGCTGCGGAGTTGGCTGGATTGCATGGGGTGTATTTCGGGTCGACGCGTTTTACGGGCAAGCAGCGCCAGGCCCGTGCGGCTGCGGTTGCTCACAAGCATGATGTGGCGACGTTGAGTTTGATTGAGTCCTATACCGCCAAGGTGAAAAAGGAGTTGGATGCGTGGAATTTGCGTGTCCGGTTGGCGGGGACCCCAGCACACCGTATCCCGAAGGTGGCAAACGAACGGTTGAAGCAGTTGCGACCGCGGCGGGTGCCGGAGGTTGGGGTGCGTCTGACATATCGGGCGTCGGGGCCGCATTCGTTGACGATTACTGATTCAGCCTTGCGCATTAGTGAGATGCGCGGGACTTTGGAGTCGATTAATCCGGCTGATTTGTTGGATGCGGCAGGTCAGGTGTTCTTTGATAAGGCGCACGGGGGCACTAAGCCTGCGGTGGCTACCAATGTGGTGGTGACCTTGGATGAGTTTGATCGGATTGTGCGGGGTGAGGGTGATGATATTGAGCTTGAACTCACCAATGGCGGGCGGATGACTGGCCGGGAGTTTGTCACTTATAAGTTTGCTGAGGTTGGGTATGTCACGTTGGTGCATCCGACGATTGGGCCGGTGTGGTTGCACAGGGTGCGGCGTTTGGCGGGGTTTGAGCAGCGGATTATGGCCAGTGCGGAGCATCCGACGTGTGCGCGTGAAGGGTGTAATAAGCCGGCTGACTATTGCCAGGTGCATCATTTGGTGCCGTGGAAAGCTGGTGGGACCACGGATCCACCGAATTTGACGATGTTGTGTGCCTATCACAATGGCATCAATGATGATGATCCGGATAAGCCGACGGGTGCTGGCTATGTTTTCAGGCTGCGGGGCGGGGTGGATTATGTACCACCTTGGGCGGAGCCGATTACTTCCCAGCCGGCGTATCAGGCAGCGCAAGCGGCGTTGAAGCAGCAGGCTAACTGAAGCGTCCTGGGTTTAGTTCCTACCTC
>NZ_KV811684.1:0-269 GCF_001813175.1 Corynebacterium sp. HMSC069E04
CCAAAACAAACACACACACACTCCTTTTCGAGTGTGGAAACAACAAACACAAATAAAGACAAGAAACACACTGTCGCTTCGCGTCCACTACACAGTATCTGACACAACACACCCAACCAGGCATCAGATTGCCTCGAGTGTTTGTCGGTGGCCTATAGCAGCAGGGAAACGCCCGGACCCATTCCGAACCCGGAAGCTAAGCCTGCTAACGCTGATGGTACTGCAACCGGGAGGTTGTGGGAGAGTAAGAAACCGCCGACACCAAACAA
>NZ_KV811685.1:0-9139 GCF_001813175.1 Corynebacterium sp. HMSC069E04
CTAGGAACAAAACTCGGGGCACTTCAGTTCCAACAGAGGCCTCCCCACCAGGACTCGAACCTAGAATGACCGCGATAGTGGGAAAAGATGGGCACGGTGGAATATGGGGCCACTTCGAAACGCTACTTGTAGGCCGAGAAACCCGTAATCTTCTTGCCCATAATCAGGGACTGCACGGTATCAGTTCCCTCGTAGGTGTGCATGGCCTCGATGTCAGCGAAGTGGCGCGCGATGTCGTTTTCCAGCAGGATGCCGACTCCGCCGAGCATGTCGCGGGCATCAGCGGCAATTCGACGAGCAGCGCGGGTGTTGTGGAGCTTCGCCGCCGAGGCCTGCTCCGGGGCCAAGGTCCCCGCAGTTTCGCGCAAAGAGACCTCACGGCAGGTGAGCATCATTTGGCTCAAATCGAGCACCATATTGGCCAGGCGCTGCTGGATAATCTGCGCTTTCGCCAGCTCGCGACCAAACTGCACGCGCTCCAGCACATACGAGCGGGCAATCTCGTAGCAGGCCACCGCGGAGCCCAGCGCCATCCACGACACACCAATGCGGGTAGCGGTAAGAACGCGAGACACATCCTTGAAGCTGCGGCAGCCCGGCAGTTGGTTGGCGGCGGGGATTCGGCAATCAGTCAACGTAATGTGTGCCTGATGGATAGCGCGCAGGGACAGCTTGCCCTCAATCACCGAAGCCGAATAGCCGGGTGCGTCCTGCGGGACGATGAAACCGCCAACATTGCCGTCCTCCATGCGCGCATAAATGATCGTGATTCCGCCGGAAGCGCCGTTGCCGATCCACTTCTTCTCGCCATTAAGCACCCATTCATCGCCGTCGCGCACCGCGGTGGTCTCCAAAGCAATTGAGTCCGAACCGTGAGCCGGTTCCGTCAGCCCGAAGGCACCAAGCAAAGAGCACGAAGCCATCTGCGGCAAATACAAGGCCTGCTGTTCCGGAGAACCCAACATCGAAATTGAGCGCATGGCCAGCCCAGCCTGCACCGCAATCACCGTGCCCATCGAGGCATCCGCGCGCGTGACCTCCATGAGTGCCAGGCCAGCACCAAGCGTGGACATCTGTTCATGGCCTTCCACCGCCAGGCCATCCGTCATCACGTCCAAGTCGCCCAAGCGCTGAACCAAGTCCAGTGGGTACTCCGCAGCCTGCCAGTGCCGGTTGATCACCGGGGCGGAGTACTCGCGAAACTGCGCTGCACGCTTCCACCCCGCAGCATCGGACTCAGAGAGGCTGTCAAAAACACCCAAGAAATCAGTGGTGGACTCAAAGAGGTTGTGAGACATGGTGAGTTCTCCAATAAACAGGCAATACGAATGGCTATTAGCCCTAATTGTGACCTGACTCTCCATTGGCTGTCAAATGCCTCACACATAACGTGACACGACCACACACAACGCGGCATGACCACGCAAGGACAGTCACCAGACAAACCAGCCCCCAACCGTCCCCCACACCCCACATCGCAGGTACACTAACCACCATTAGCTCATTGAGGAGGACGCCCACCATGGCCAACCAGAGACGCCGCGACCAAATCGCCGCCGCCGCACTCGACCTCTTTGACCAGCGCGGCTACCACGCCACCGGCATGGAGGACATCGCCAAGGCCGTCGGCATGCGCGCCTCCAGCCTGTACAACCACTACTCCTCCAAACAGGAGCTCCTCGCTGAAGTCACCATCACCGCCATGGAGGATCTCCTCCGCGCCAACGCCGCCTGCCTCGCCGGGCTCAGCGATCCCCGCGACAAGCTCGTCGCCACCATGAAAGCCCATGTCATCTACCATGCCACCCATGCTCGGCGCGTCCGCGTGGTCAACAACGAGCTCACTAACCTCGAAGAGCCCCACAAGTCCGTCGTCCTGCAGCTACGCCGCGACTATGTCGCGCGCTGGATGGCCGTGGTCAACGAAGGCGATTTCCACGCGGAGAACCTCAAAATCGCCTGCTGGGCGCTCATCGATATGGGCATCGGTGTGGCCCAATGGTTTAGCCCCGACGGTGATTACACCGCCGAGGCTTTAGGAGACATGTACGGCCAGTTCGCCCTGCGCCAACTTACCTAGGGCGCACAGCCAATCTGCTGCTCTTCCTCACGCCCATCCGGGTACTGCACGCGCACGCGAGAGTAAACCTCGGCATGGTAGCCGCACGCCACGCGCTTATCGACGACCACCTTCACCCGATCCTCATTGAATGTGCCTTCCGCGCAGTTTGGGTCACAGTCATTTTCGATGGCCACGCCCTCTGCCTCTGCGGAGTCGGCTCCCCAGCGCTGCCAGTCCAATTCGTTGACCAGGTAATTATTGTCAGCGCACGCTAGCGAAATGCGGTCCGGGCCCTCCAGGCCTGTGACGGAGACGCAGTCCAAGATCGCGGTGGCATCGATGGTGGTTTCCACGTCCGGGCCTACGAGGCCGACCACGCGCACCAGTTGGCCGGTCGCAGGCAAGACGGAGAAGGAGACGCGGTCAGAATCACGAATCACGGTGACCAGCTGGTCCTCGCCTTCGCCCTCAACAGTGCCGACCTCATTGCCTTCCGCATCCGCCAGCATGTCATAAGCAATCTTCTGCTGCTCGCTACTCAGGCCCGGCTGGAGCAGCAGCTCCAGCGCTCCGAGGGCGTGGTTCGGGAAGGAATCCGCCAGCTTCTCCAACCCAGCGCGATCGGTCGCAACGACGAGGTCTTCTGGGTTGATGGAGGGCTGCGGATCAAAGCCCGGGACCTCTCCCTGCGAGGAGACCTCCACGGCACCGCCGGCATCCACCGCATATTCGGTGATCGCGGTGGCATCGCCGAGGGTATCGACGCGCTTCATGTATTCCTTCGCGGTCACGCCTTTATCCACGGCATCGGGCTGGGTGGCCGCAGCTTCGCCGGCTTGCGTCAGAATCTCCGCAGCCGAGGCCACGGGCTCCGAGTTGTTGAGCAACGGGAAGGCGCCACCGATGAGCGCAAGCACCGCGACGGAGGCCGCCGCTATTGTCCACGTGGGACGACGCTTCGTGATCTGTACGAGGGTGTCTTCGGAGCGGGCGAGGGAGGCGTCGTCAAGCGCGGCGTCCGGTACCGGATTGGCGGCGCGGAGTTTGTCGAGAGAGTTAGGCATCGGTTTCTCCTGTGAGTTCGGAAAGGTGGGTACGCGCGCGGTGCAAGCGAACGCGCACGTTATTGCGGGAAATGCCGAGGACCTCGGCGATATCGGGGTGGTCGAGGCCCTCCCACGCATGGAGGGTGAGAATTTCGCGCTCGGCATGCGGCAACTGCATCAACGCGCGAGTGATGTCGAGATTGGCATCGACTGCGTCATAACCGGCATAAGATTCCAGCTCATGGTCGTCGAGGTTCTCCGTCTCCCGCCGGGTGCGGTAGAACTCCCGCATCACATTGCGGGCGATGCCATAGAGCCACGGCAGCGGCGTGCCGCGTAAAGAGTCGAAGCCAGCCCACGCTCGCTCAAACACATCAGCCGCCAGCTCTTCCGCGTGACTCGGTGGGACGCGGCGGCGCAAATAGGCCAGCACCGCCGGGTAATGCTCGCGAAACAGGCGGGAGAATTCCCGCTTACGCGAACCAGGCAAGGTAAGGACAGACACTAAATAACTCCATATTGTTCGTGGGCTCACTGAGTATGTTGCATCAGACAGCCGAGCGTTACAGAAAAGCGCTGAAATGGTTTACTAGTAGAGCTATGGAACCACTCGAGCTTTCCGCCCTGATGGGCACGCAGTCGCGCACCTACGGCACGCGCAAGATCACCAAGGACATGATCTCAGCACCCGTGCACGTGGCTATTGCGCTGTGGGATGAGCGCTGGGATTCCGCCGAGAACGGCACGATTGACGGTTGGGTCATCGCCGTTAACACCAAGAAAACGCGCTTCGTGCGCAAGGGCCAGATTCGGAAGGGCGATATCGTTGAGGTAGCCGTCCGCGAATTCGAGAAGGCCACGAAAAGTATTCGAGGGCGCAAATGGATCGTCACTGGGCGCCGGCAAGCGGCACTTCGCGCCGCCCTGGAGGAACGCGGCTATACCGTGACGGGGAGTTTTGCGGAGGAGAATAGGGCGTCGAAAAGCGCTAGCTCCGTGCGTCGCAAGCAGGCCGGGATCACCGCGCGCCGCGCGAAGAAAGAAGGCGAGGCCCCACGCAAGAAGCAGGTAGTAAAGGTAGAGACTCCAAAGGCGCACTGGTGGCCGAACTTCTCGACGGCCTCCTCGTGGCCCATAGACGCCACCGTGCGCATCGCCACGGATGCCTCCTCGGACACGGTGTTTAAGGGCTCCATGTGCTTCGTGGCCAGCAATGGTGACTACCGGTTGCGCACGCGCAAGACGACGGCCAGCACCGATGAGCTTGAGCTCGAATCCCTCACGTTGGCGTTGAAGTACCTGCTCAAGGTTGGTGCGACCAAGGCGATCATCGAGTCAGACTCCGTCGCCGCATTAGAAGCGGTGGAGCAGATTCGGCAGAAGGGCTCGAAGGCGATGCGCTCCCGCGGGGTGTGGCGGGGGCTGTCTTCAGGTTCGCGCTCGCGATTCCAGCAAGCGTGGAATGACGTGGAGGGAGTCTGCGCGGTGACCATCCGTCGGGTGATGGGGCATGCGGGTGACCCGCTGAACCGCGCAGCGGACCAAATTGCATACATGGGCCTGCGGGCGATTGCGCATCCGATGAAGCAATCACGGGCAACGCTGAAAGAAGGCATCCGGAAGACGCTGGCCAAGCTCTAATTCGGGGTTCGGTGTACTAGTGGCCTAGTGTGAATCGCATGAGCAATCCCTTTGACTCCAACCCTTTCGAGGAGCCGGCCAAGCCAATCAACGGCCGCGGGGCTAATCCCTTCGCGGAGCCCGCGCGCGAATCCTACGCGGCGCCTTCTGCGAATCCTTCTGTAGAGCGTTTCGCGGATCCGGCCGCGGAGCCTTCTGCTGAACCTTTCACTGAGCCTGAGCGCGCCTACGCACCGGCGCCGATGCAGGACTATTCCCTTGAACAGCACGCACCGGGCGGCACGATCCACAGCTTCTCCCTGTTCAAAGGGCTTTTGAGTCTGTTTTCGGTCCTCGTAGGCTTCACCGGAATTACTGATGGCGATGTAGCCATGGGCATCGGCTTCGCCTTGCCTGGAACGTGGTACTTCCTCAAGTCGCTGCAGCAGAAGGCCAACCCGACCACTCCGCAAAAGCGCCACTGGTTTGTCGTTTGGATGATTGCCATCGTGCTCATGTTCTTCGGCGCCTAGCCACCACCCGCCGCCACACAATGCGCAGCAGCGAATGCGGCGTCGCCACCACCTCGCGCAGGTAGTTCCACCAGCGGTCTTTCCGCGGGGTCCGCACGCCGTGCATGTGAACGCGAATCCCTAGGTGCCCGGCCCACATGCGGGTGCGCAGCACGTGGAAGTCATTGGTCACAACGCGGAAATAGGTGTATTCCGGGCACAGCGCATGGGCGCGCTCGAGGTTCTCGTTGGTGCTGGTAGCGAGTGGTTCGAGGAGAATCCTCTCCGGATTAACGCCCCGCTCGATGAGGTAGCGCGCCATCGGCTCCGCCTCCCCGTAGCCGGTCACGATGATTGGCTCCTCCGGCAACAGGCGAGACAACACCACCGCTCGGTCCAACCGGCTACACAGCAGCGGACCAGGCTCGCCGCCCTCGACGCGCGCGCCCAACACCAGAAGCGGAAACTGCATGCCCGCTAGCTTAGCGTGCATACTGGGCAGCATGAGCATGTGCGTAGTTGGTTCCATCAACGCTGACCTCGTGGTCCACGCCGCGCGGCATCCCCAACCGGGCGAAACCCTCTTGGGGCACGGCGGCGCCATCACCGCGGGTGGCAAAGGAGCAAACCAGGCGGTCGCGGCTGCCCGGCTGGGCGCACAGGTGAGCTTCGTCGGCGCGGTGGGCAGCGATGCTTATGCCGCGCCCGCGATGTACTACTTGCAGGCCAGCGGCGTGGACCTCACCCACGTCGAGGCCAGCGAAGAGGTAACAGGTTTAGCCGTCATTACCGTGGATGAGCAGGGTGAAAACACCATCATCGTGGTGCCAGGTGCTAATGCGCTTGTCAGCGATTCATTCGTCACCACGCACTCCTCCCCTATCACCGCATCAGACCTCATTTTGCTCCAAGGCGAGATACCGGCGGAGGGTTTTGCACAAGCTGTCGAGCTGGCGAAGGGACGAGTCGTGGTTAATCTCGCCCCGGTCATCGAAGTTGATAAGCAAGCTCTCCTGCATGCCGATCCGCTGCTGGCCAATGAACACGAAGCCGGTCTCATCTTGGAGCAGCTGGGGTTGAGCGGCCAGGGCGCGCCAGCGGAGCTAGCGCAGCGCTTAAGGGAGGCCGGCTTCGCCTCGGTGGTTCTCACGCTGGGCGCGCGGGGCGCTTGTGGCCGAGGGGGCCGAGCTTATCGACGTTCCCTCCCCACGCGTCACCGCCGTCGATACGACCGGCGCGGGCGATGCCTTCGCCGGCGCGCTGTGTGCCCGCTTGCTGGAGGGCGATTCGCTGGTGGATGCCGCGCGCTTCGCCGCGCGGGTCGGGGCCTTTACCGTCACGGGCTCCGGCGCCCAGGCCTCCTACCCGGATCTGACAAGCGAGTTGCCCGGTTAAAGCCGCGTCTTATTCGCCGAGGAGTTGGGAACGCAGGTTCTCATCCTTCTTTTCTACTTCGGCGGCCATGTTCTCTTGGTAGGCTGCCATCTTCTCCACCAGTGCTGGGTCACCCGCGGAGAGGATGCGCACGGCAAGCAGGCCCGCATTCTTCGCACCGCCGATGGATACGGTTGCCACCGGCACCCCACCCGGCATCTGCACGATGGACAGCAGTGAATCGAGACCATCGAGATCCTTCAACGCGCGCGGGATGCCGATGACCGGCAGCGGCGTGGCCGCGGCAACCATGCCTGGCAGGTGGGCCGCACCACCGGCACAGGCGATGATGGCCTTGAGCCCGCGCTCGTGGGCAGACTTGGCATACGCCAGCATCTTTTCTGGGGTGCGGTGCGCACTGACGACGCCCACCTCAAAGGGCACGCCGAACTCGGCGAGCACTTCGGCTGCGGGCTTGACGGTGGGCCAATCGGAATCGGATCCCATGATCAGTCCGACGAGTGGTTCCATGAAAAATCTCCTTCTTTACTAGCGTTTAAGCTCGCTGCGGGCTTAAGAGTGCGCAGTGGTCTGAAGAGTGCGCTGTGGGCTTAAGAGTGCGCAGTGGGCTTACGCCCACTGCGCGTGGACGAGGAAGTGGGCGGCATCGTGGGCGATGCGGCGGGTTTCCTCCACGTCCTCACCAACGACGTTGACGTGGCCGATCTTGCGACCCGGCTGGTGGTCCTTACCGTAGAGGTGGATCTTCGCTTGCGGGTAGCGCTCCATGACTTCACGGACGCGCTGCGGCATGGGCATCTGCGGATCCTCCTCAGCCCCCAGCACATTGGCCATGACCGTTACGGGTTCCAATGGCGCGGTGGAGCCCAGCGGCAGGTCCAGCACGGCGCGCAGGTGCTGCTCGAACTGCGAGGTCACGCAGCCATCCTGCGTCCAGTGGCCGGTGTTGTGCGGGCGCATGGCCAGCTCGTTGACCGCAATATCTTCTTCCACAACCGCTCCCGGGGCACCCGAAGCGGACGCGATGATGCAGCCGGCGTCTTGCTTCGTGGCGAAGGCGAAGAGCTCCACTGCCAGCACACCCGTAACGCCCAGCTCTGTGGCTACCTTGATGCCCACCTGCATGGCGCGCTCCGCGAGCGCTGCCGACAAGTTCGGGGCTGGGGCAAAAGCCTCGGCGCAGATGCCGTCTCGCTGCACGGACTCGGTGACCGGCCAGGCTTTGACCTCGCCGGAGGGGCGGCGGGCGACGAGCACGGACAGCTCGCGAGTAAGAGCCACTTTTTCCTCAGCCATAAGCGGAGTACCAGCGGCGAGGAGCTCCTCTACCAGCGGCTCCAGCCCCTCCGCTGACGGGAACCACACGCCATGGCCGTCGTAGCCGCCGCGGCGGGCTTTGAGGCACACGTGTCCGTCGACAAGCGCGGCGAAATCCCGCGCATCCTCCACCGATTCAATAGCGGCAAAGCGTGGCACCGGGGCGCCCAGCTCAGCCAGCTTCTGGCGCATGAACAGTTTGTCCTGCGCGTAGAGGAGAGCGGAAGGCTGGGGCTGGACGTTGAGGCCGTCGGCGATAAGACGCTCGACGTGCTCCGTCGGGACGTGCTCGTGCTCAAAGGTAATTGCATCCGCGCCTTCCGCGGCGGCGGTGAGCACGTCGAGATCGTGGTAGTCACCGAGCACCACATCCGGGATCACCTGTGCGGCGGACTTGTCTGGCGCGGAGGCCAGCACGCGCAAGCTGATGTCGAGCTCTGCGGCGGCCGGCTGCATCATGCGTGCAAGCTGGCCGTCTCCATAAACAGTAACGAGGGGTTTGTGTTGTTCACTCACCCTTTCAATACTAGCCTTGGGGCCATGATCGTCCGGCATACCATCTTTCAGAACTCCCTCATGACCGCGCTGTTGGATGGCATTTACGACGGCGAAATGACCATCGGCGAGCTCTTGGGCAAAGGCAATTTTGGCATCGGCACCTTCGATGCGCTGGATGGGGAGATGATTATCCTCGACGGCGTGTGCTACCAGCTACGCGGCGATAGCACCGCGACGGTAGCGGACTTGGACCAGGGAACCCCCTTCGCGGTGGCCACGAACTTCGTCCCCCGTATTAAGGTGGCCGCGCCCAAGGGATTGAAGCGCGAGGAGCTTTCGGCCTTCATCGATGAAGTCGAGCCTTCCGCCAACTACATGTACGCGGTGCGAATCACCGGACGCTTCAGCAACGTGGTTACCCGCACGGTGGTCAAGCAGAGCAAGCCTTATCCGCCGATGGCGCAGGCCGTGGGCGGCGATAAGGAACTGCGCTTTGAAAACGTCGAAGGCATCATCGGTGGTTTCCGCACACCGGTGTTTGAGAAGGGTATTTCGGTGCCGGGCTGCCACGTGCACTTTATTGACGCTGCGCGCACCTCCGGCGGGCACGTGCTGGACTACACGGTGGATGAGGCCACCATTGAGCTCTGCCCTGGCACGTGTCTGGTTCGGAGACATCGTTCCGCATG
>NZ_KV811686.1:0-3317 GCF_001813175.1 Corynebacterium sp. HMSC069E04
ATTTCAACCTTGTCGCCAGGCTTACCCTTGTCATCCGTCCAGTCCGGCTTGTCAGCAGGTGCACTCGGCTCGGTAACAGTCACGGTCGAGTCGTCGATTGTGTTGCCTTCCGGATCCTTCACCTCGACAACAACCTTGTCACCAGGCTTAGCGTCCTTATCAACGTCGACAATCAGCTTGCCGTTCTCATCGATCTTAGCCTTACCCGGGCCTTCGGTCTCAACCGTGGTGCCGTCCTCAACCGGACCACCAGTGTTCGGGATTTCAACCTTGTCGCCAGGCTTACCCTTGCCGTCCTTCCAGTCCGGCTTGTCAGCAGGAGCATCCGGCTGCTCAACCTCAACCTCTACGCGGTCGATCTCCTTGCCGTCCTTGTCCTTGACAACGACAACAACCTTGTCACCAGGCTTAGCGTCCTCATCGATGTCGACAATCAGGTTGCCGTTCTCATCGATTTCAGCCTTGCCGGGGCCCTCTACCTCAACCGTAGAGCCTTCCGGAACATCGCCACCTTCATTCGGAACGGTAACCTTGTCACCCGGCTTACCTTCACCGTCTCCCCATTCAGGCGTCGAATCAGGGTCGGTGACAGTCACCGTGACATCAACATTGTCCGTCGAGCCATCCGGGTAAGTCACAACAACCGGAACAGTGATCTTCTCACCAGGCTTGGCATCCTCCGGAATCTGAACCTTCAGCGAACCATCCTCGGCGACCTCAACACCATCCTTGTCCGTGGCGAACTTGGTGCCTTCCGGAACAATTACCTTGTTGCCGTCCTTATCGGTAAAGGTCGGAGCATCAACCGGCGCGGTGGTACCAGGCTGGCCAGCACCATCGTTGTACTTCGGCTCGAACTTCTCATTGTCCTTAACCTCAGGCTGCTCAGGAGCATCCGGCTCATCAACGGTAACGGTGACGTCAACGTTGTCCTTAGAACCATCCGGGTAAGTCACCTCAACCGGAACAGTGATCTTGTCACCAGGCTTAGCATCCTCAGGAACGGTAACAGTGATCTCACCAGTGTTCGGATCAACCTTCACACCATCCGGAGCATTCTCACCAGGCTTGAAATTCGTGCCATCAGGAGCAGTAGTCGGGTTACCGTCCTTGTCCTTAAACTCCGGAGCCGGAACAGTTACATCCTCACCCGGCTTACCAGAACCATCCTCATAACCAGGCTCAAAGGTCTCATTGTCCTTTGCAGCAGGTGCATCCAGGTCAAACGTCGCAGGAACCTTGCGAGATACCGGGTCAGCCCCCTCAGCCGGGGTCCAAGTAACCTTTACCAGGGCCTCGTTTTTGCCTTCAACCTGCTTATCTGCAGGCCAGGTGATCACACCGGTCTTAGCGTCGATTGTCAGGCCCAGTTTTTCGGCGGCGGCAGGGTCTGCGAACTCGAAGGTTGCACCTTCCGGCATCTCCTCAACGGCATCAGTATTCGGGTTGTCGAAGGAAGGCTTTGCTTCAAGATCCTTTTCCTTGGCAGTGCCCTTGGTCTGGTCATACTTAACGACGGTCGGATCTGCCAAGAAGGAGTCGGCCAAGAGGAGCGTACCCGTGGGCTGACCCGAAGCATCGGCAGCGAATACCTGAGAAGAGTACACAGTCGGCTTGGAGAGATCGTTCGGAACGGTGAAGTCGCAGGACTCCAGCTCACCAAGCTCGTTAGCCGTGACGGTGCAGATCTCACCGGTGGATTCACCGTCTGCAAACCACTCAATAGCGTACTGCTGGTTGGGAACCAAGCCCGTGGTCTTCGACTTGGCGGTATCTCCAGGGGCAGCAATAGCAGAGGCGTTATCGTAGTTGATGACGTCGTGAATCGGGCGCGGAGTCAGCAGAGCGAAGTGCTGGACAGAAATGTTCGCAGACGCGTTTTCAATACCGAGATTTCCGCCATGGGGAGGCTGGAACATGTTGTCCTGGTAGTTACCCATCCACAGGTCGCGGTTCTCGCCAACTACCGGATACAGGTACATATAGTCCGTGTTGATGTGGCGGTGACGCTGGCCAAGTGTGCCGTTCCACTGCATCAGGTTGCCATGCTCTTCTTCCTCAGCAGAGACGAGCTTGCCCCACTCCTCATCAGTGGTCTGGTTTCCCTTCTTGTTGTGGCTGACGCCATACAAGCCAGCAAACGGCAGATAGAAGGAACCATCGTCCTTTACATAGGCAACGCGGGACTCCGCAATGTGGGAACCTTCGCCGTGCTCAGCCTGGTATGCGTCGACGATTTCCTTTTGTGCGACACGGAACTGCTCACGGGTATGGTTTTTGTTGGCGTCCTTCCAAGCGTCAAACTCGCGAGCCACTTCGTCGTTGACATACGAGCCGACAACCTTGACGTTTGTAGCTGCGCGATCGGCAGCTCCCTTGTAGTACTGGTTCGGAAGCGATCCACCGGCCTCGTTGTTTTCCCACCAGACGCTGCCACGAGCGGTGCCAAAAATTCCACCCTCTGGCCACTTCTTATCTGCAGTCGGTGCCTCCGTCCACTCAGCCTCGGGCTTGGCAAGCCAGCCTTCAACGTTCGGGCGTTCCTGGAATACAACCTTGCCTCCCACGATGCGGTTGATTCCCGCAGTGAAATCCCAGCTTTCCCATTTACGGGTCAAACGGTTGTGGAAGCGACCGCTGTACATGTCGCCACCGGCTGCCAAGGTGTATTTTGCCGGGTCTGGGTTCTCAGCCCAGGTTCGAACCTGGAACTTCGAATCTCCGGCCAGTTTAAACTCGATAGGGTTACCCAGGCCATCCTTCGGCGCATTAGAGAGGTCGAAGACGAACTTGCCCTCGGAATCCGATGTGGTGTAGTAGATTGGCGAAACTTGACCCTTGCCATTGACGTACTGCAAGAAGACCTTGACACCAGACATAGCTTCGTCAGCTTCATTCTGGGCCTCCGGGCCGGAGTCGCGATCCAAATAGACCGTACCTTGGTATCCCTGCTTCTGACCCCAAGTACCATCTGCTCGGATAGCGGTCGCTTCCGAAGTGCCTCGGGTATCCACACTGGGCTTCTGATCAGGCGTGGCGTCCTGAGCAATAGCTGCCGGCGCAGCATTCGGACTTACGACTGGGTGAACGAAGGGCGCAACCATCGCGACAGAGAGCGCGGCGGCAGCAATCGTCGTACCACGGCGACGAGCGGAACCGTTGAAACTCTTCAAATCCATGAAGAATCCTTTCATGAGAACAATTAGGGAATGGGTCAACTGCTGCCCTAGGTCAGATTTCGAAGCCTCTTAAGCATTCCTGAAGGCAGACTGGACTCAAGCTGAGACGTTACCCCCCCCCCCCCCCCCCCCCCCCCC
>NZ_KV811686.1:3417-119375 GCF_001813175.1 Corynebacterium sp. HMSC069E04
CCCCCCGCCACTCTCCGCAAGGGCTAATTTCGTCGGCGGTTAACGGTGTCCATGCATGTCACGGAGTTTCCGTAGGTAGAACTCTGTAAAGCTGCAGGCCACAGCCGGTTCCCATGTTCATGACGTTCACAGGTTTATTTAGGTTCGTAATTTGGGCCGCACATAAGTCACCCCCACCAAGGTCCCTATAGAGGGGGACTTGACGGGGGTATCAACCTGAGGTTGAATCTAAGAAGTTTTATAGAACGCCGAGCGCACTGCCGTAGCCAGAAGGTAGGACACCGGTGCCACGGTCACAACGGTGACGAGGAGCTGAATGACTTCGGCACGGAATTGGAGCGCGGCAGTCCCTGGAGCGAGGTCGTGGGTGGTGAAGGTTGCGATTCCGGTAACGACCACCGCGGCAGCGCCGGACAGTGCGCCGGTAAGAATTGTGAAGCGCTTGTATTTGAAGGCGAGGAAGGCTGCCTCCATTGCCAGGGCGGTGAGGAGGATTGTTGGCCAGCTCAGCTGCTCAAAGCTCCCAACCAGCGCACGGCACAAAATGACGGTCATGACATACCCCACGAACGCCGCACCCGGCTTGCGTGTGGTCAAGGCCGCGCACAGGGCACCCATAAACTGCAGCACCCATAACGCAGAGAGCAGAGCCATAAGGTTGTCCCAACCGAGGGGAATGCCCTCCCCCGTCGCCGCTCGCTGAAAAACGGCGGCTTTTCCCCACAGCAGAAGTGCGCCCATGAGGGAGAAAGCCATGACCACAAGGGCGTCAATGCCTGTCCACGTCTTAGTTTTTTCGGCAGTCACAGTCGTGGATGAATTCGTATCCTTGGAGCTCTTGTTGGCGTGGGTCATAGGTTAGGGCCCTTCTTGACAGGAGTGCTGGTGATCTACTGTGTCGTTGGCACTATTCTAAGCAAAGCCAAATAATCCCGCAGTCCAAAAAGACCCGCACCTCTTCCCCACCAGCGTGTGGCGGGGTGAAGTGCGGGTCTTGGTTTCCCTTTGCCGTTAAGGGGCTAAGGACTAGGTCCTAGAAGGTGTAGTCCTCCTCCAGCGGGACGGAAGCGCCGGTGAACTCACCGAAGCCATCGTCGCCGTAGATGGAATCACCGTAGGTCGGGATGGAGTACGCAGCATTGCGTGCAGCCTCAGTCGGCTTCACGCTGATGTTGCGGTAGCGGGAAATACCCGTACCGGCCGGGATCAGCTTACCGATGATGACGTTCTCCTTCAGACCAATGAGCTGATCCGAGCGCTTGTTGATAGCGGCGTCGGTAAGCACGCGCGTGGTCTCCTGGAAGGAGGCCGCAGACAGCCAGGACTCCGTAGCCAGCGAGGCCTTGGTAATACCCATGATCTCACTGCGCAGCTGTGCCGGCTGGCCACCCTCAGCAACCTGAGCGGCGTTAACCTGCTTGGCCTCAGAGAGGTCAATGAGGTTGCCCGGCAGCAGGTCGGTGGTACCAGCGTCGATGACAGTACCGCGACGCAGCATCTGGCGGATGATGATCTCGATGTGCTTGTCGTGGATAGCCACACCCTGTGCACGGTAGACGGCCTGGACCTCGTCGATGAGGTGCTTTTCCACACCACGGCGGCCGAGGACCTCCAGAACGTCGTGCGGGTCAGCCGCACCGCGCATGAGGCGGTCACCGGTGGTGACGTGGTCGCCGTCGCGAAGCGAGCGCTCGATCATGGCGTCCGGGTTGGACTCCATCGGGCGGCGGACCTGAGCCAGGCCCTGACGCTTCGACAGCTTCTCGTAGACCACATTGTCGGAGCCATCATCGGGAGTGATGGTCAGGGTCCAGAAGTTGCCCTCATCGGACAGGGACACGGTGCCGTCAACGGAAGCGATAGGAGCGCGGTTCTTCGGGTTACGGGCCTCGAAGAGCTCCTGAACACGCGGCAGACCGCCGGTAATATCGCCACCGACACCACCCTGGTGGAAGGTACGCATGGTCAGCTGAGTACCCGGCTCACCAATGGACTGTGCGGCCACGATGCCGACGGCCTCACCGATGTCGACCAGCTGGCCGGAGGCCATGGACTTGCCGTAGCACTTGGCACAGACACCGGCCGGGGTCTGGCAGGTCAGCACGGAGCGGACCTTGATTTCCAGCACACCAGCGTTGACGATCGTGCGGCTGAGTTCCTCAGTCAGGTCGGTGCCTGCCTCAGCGATGACCTCGCCGTTTTCATCCTTGACGTCGTTAGCCACGACGCGGCCGGAGGCGGAGGTCTCCCACAGCTCGTGCAGGTCGTAGGAGCCAGGGGCAACCTCGATGCCGAGCGGGACGCGCACGCCCTGGCGGGTGCCACAGTCCTCCTCGCGGACGATGACGTCCTGCGCCACGTCCACCAGACGACGGGTGAGGTAGCCGGAGTCAGCGGTACGCAGAGCGGTATCCGCCAGACCCTTACGGGAACCGTGCGAGTTGTTGAAGTACTCCAGAACCGACAGGCCCTCGCGGAAGGAGGTCTTAATCGGACGGGTGATGTAGTCACCCTTGGAGTTCACAACCATGCCCTTCATGCCGGCCAGGGTCCAGATCTGACGCATGTTACCGGCAGCACCGGACTTCACGATCATCGGAATCGGGTTGTCGTCGGGGTACATCTCCTCGACGGCGTTACCCACGGTGTCCGTGGCATCCTTCCACAGCTCCACCAGGCGGTCGTAGCGCTCGCGCTCGGTCAGGGCACCCTGCTCCCAGTACTTGCGCTCAATGCGCTCTGCTTCCTTCTCATAAGACTCGAGGACCTCGGTCTTGTTCGGCAGAACCAGAACGTCGTGCATGGTGATGGTCACGCCAGAGCGGGTGGACCAGTAGAAGCCCGCGTCCTTCATCTTGTCCAGAACCTGGGCAACGGTGATCATCGGGTACTTCGCGGCGAGGTCATTAATGACGTCACCCAGCAGCATCTTGTTGCCGGCGCCGCCCTTACGGACCATGACGCCCTCGAGGTACGGGTAGTTCCACGGCAGCAGGTCATTGAACATGATGCGGCCCAAGGTGGTCTCAGCGAGCCAAGCCTGGCCCTTCTGCCAACCATCCGGGAACTGCTCTGCCTCAATGTCTGATGGCGGACGCAGGTGAGAGATCCGCACCTTGATCGGGGCCTGCAGGCCCAGGACACCGCGGTCACGAGCCATGATGGCCTCCGCGTAGGAGGAGTACACGCCCTGCTCCGGACGGTCTTCGGTGGCGGGCTGGTAACGGCCCTCACCGCCGATCTCGTCCTCGGCCTTGTCCATGGTGAGGTAGTACAGGCCGGTAACCATATCGAGGCGCGGCATAGCCAGCGGCTTACCGGAAGCCGGGGACAGAATGTTGTTGGAAGCCAACATCAGCACACGTGCCTCAGCCTGTGCCTCGGCGGACAGGGGCAGGTGGACTGCCATCTGGTCACCGTCGAAGTCAGCGTTGAAAGCCTCACAAGCCAACGGGTGCAGCTGAATGGCCTTACCCTCGACGAGCTTCGGCTCGAAGGCCTGGATACCCAGGCGGTGCAGGGTAGGTGCGCGGTTCAGCATCACCGGGTGCTCGGAAATGGCCTCTTCGAGGACGTCCCACACCTCGGAGCGCTGGCGCTCCACCATGCGCTTAGCCGACTTGATGTTTTGCGCGTAGTCGTTTTCCACCAGGCGCTTCATGACGAAGGGCTTGAAAAGCTCCAGTGCCATGAGCTTCGGCAGACCACACTCGTGCAGCTTGAGCTGCGGACCAACGATAATCACGGAACGGCCGGAGTAGTCCACGCGCTTACCCAGCAGGTTCTGGCGGAAGCGGCCCTGCTTGCCCTTGAGCAGGTCAGACAGGGACTTCAGCGGGCGGTTACCCGGGCCAGTGACCGGACGGCCGCGACGGCCGTTGTCGAAGAGCGCGTCAACGGACTCCTGCAGCATGCGCTTCTCGTTGTTCACGATGATCTCGGGAGCACCGAGGTCGATCATGCGCTTGAGGCGGTTGTTGCGGTTGATCACGCGACGGTAGAGGTCGTTGAGGTCGGAGGTAGCGAAGCGGCCACCGTCCAGCTGCACCATCGGGCGCAGCTCCGGGGGAATCACCGGGATAGCATCCAGGACCATACCGGCCGGGTCATTGCCCGAGCGCAGGAAGGCTGCAACAACCTTCAGGCGCTTAAGGGCACGCATCTTCTTCTGGCCCTTGCCGTTGTTGATGATCTCCTTGAGCTCCTCGGCCTCAGCCTCGAGGTCGAAGTTGCGGATCAGGGTCTGGATAGCCTCTGCACCCATGCCGCCGGTGAAGTAATCCTCGTAGCGGTCAACCAGCTCTTCGTAGATGGTCTCATCGATGATCATCTGCTTCGGAGCCAGCTTGATGAAGGTGTTCCAGATTTCATCGAGGCGAGCAACCTCGCGCTCACCGCGCTCGCGGATGTGCTGCATCTCCTTGTCGGCAGCGTTCTGGACCTTGCGGCGGGCGTCGGCCTTAGCGCCGGCGGCCTCCAGCTCAGCCAGATCCTGCTCGAGCTTGGCAGCGCGCTCAGCGATCTCTGCCTCGACGTCATCCTCCACGTCCTTCTTCTCCAGCAGCATTTCTGCTTCCAGAGTGGACTGGTCATTGTGGCGAGCTTCCTCGTCCACGGAGGTGATGATGTTGGCGGCGAAGTAGATGATGCGCTCAAGGTCCTTCGGAGCCAGGTCCAGCAGGTAGCCCAGGCGGGAAGGAACGCCCTTGAAGTACCAGATGTGGGTAACCGGCGCGGCCAGCTCGATGTGGCCCATGCGCTCACGGCGCACCTTGGACTTGGTCACCTCGACGCCACAGCGCTCACAGATGATGCCCTTGTAGCGCACGCGCTTGTACTTACCGCAGGCACACTCCCAGTCACGGGTCGGGCCGAAGATGCGCTCACAGAAGAGGCCGTCCTTCTCCGGCTTGAGGGTGCGGTAGTTAATGGTTTCGGGTTTCTTGACCTCGCCCTTGGACCAGCGACGGATGTCCTCTGCGGTGGCCAGCCCGATGCGGAGCTCGTCGAAGAGATTTACGTCAAACACGTAATGTCTCCCTTTCATCCCCCGTCAGGGGGAAGTTGATGGCTTTGAATGTAGGTGGTGTTTCGTGATGCCCGCCGCTTATGGCGGCGGACCAAGAAGCTAGGCGATGTCTGCGTCGGAGCGCTCGTCGCGGGACAGGTTAATGCCCAGGGACGGAGCGCCGTCCATGTCGTCATCGTCGGAGCCGGACAGTTCCATCGGGGTGCCGTCGGTGGAGAGAACCTCCACGTTCAGGCAGAGGGACTGCAGCTCCTTGAGGAGGACCTTGAAGGACTCCGGAATACCCGGATCCGGGATGTTGTCACCCTTGACAATGGCCTCGTAGACCTTGACGCGGCCGACCACGTCATCGGACTTGATGGTCAACAGCTCCTGCAGGGTGTAGGCAGCGCCGTATGCCTGCATTGCCCACACCTCCATCTCACCGAAGCGCTGGCCGCCGAACTGTGCCTTACCACCCAGCGGCTGCTGGGTAATCATGGAGTACGGACCGGTGGAGCGGGCGTGAATCTTCTCGTCGACGAGGTGGTGCAGCTTGAGCATGTACATGTAACCGACGGAAACCGGGTACAGGTATGGCTCGCCGGAGCGGCCGTCGAAGAGGCGGGCCTTGCCGTGCTCATCCACCATGACGTCACCATCGCGGTTCGGCTTGGAGGAAGCCAGCAGGCGAGAGATCTCCTCGTTGGTGGCGCCGTCGAAGACCGGGGTTGCGGTGAGAGACTCCGGCGGGACGTCGTACAGCTCTTCCGGCAGGGTCTTGAGCAGCTCAGCGTTGGCCGGGTCCTCGGTGTCGATCTTCCAACCAGCGTGTGCCAGCCAGCCGAGGTGAACCTCGAGAACCTGGCCGATGTTCATACGACGCGGCACACCGTGGGTGTTGAGGATGATGTCCACCGGGGTGCCATCCTCCATGAAGGGCATGTCCTCCGGCGGGAGGATCTTGCCCACAACGCCCTTGTTGCCGTGGCGGCCAGCGAGCTTATCGCCGTCCTGGATCTTGCGCTTCTGAGCCACGTAAACGCGGATCATCTCGTTGACGCCCGGGGCCAGATCGTCATCATCCTCGCGGGAGAAGCGGGAGACGCCGATGACCTTACCGGTCTCACCGTGCGGCACCTTCATGGAGGTATCGCGCACCTCGCGGGCCTTCTCACCGAAGATGGCGCGCAGGAGGCGCTCCTCCGGGGTCAGCTCGGTCTCACCCTTCGGGGTGACCTTACCTACCAGGATGTCGCCCGCGCGGACGTCAGCACCGATGCGGACGATGCCGCGCTCGTCGAGGTCACGCAGAACGTCATCGGAGACGTTCGGGATCTCGCGGGTGATCTCCTCCGGGCCCAGCTTGGTATCGCGAGCATCGATCTCGTGCTCCTCGATGTGGATCGAGGTGAGGATGTCTTCCTCCACGATGCGCTGGTTGAGGATGATGGCATCCTCGTAGTTGTGGCCTTCCCACGGCATGAAGGCAACCAGCAGGTTGCGGCCGAGGGACATCTCACCATTGTGGGTACCGGGGCCGTCGGCAAGCACCTGGCCTGCCTCCACACGGTCACCCAGGGAGACCAGCGGAGTCTGGTTGTAGTTGGTGTTCTGGTTGGTGCGCTCGAACTTGCGCAGCATGTAAGTATCGCGCTGGCCCTCGTCATCCATGATGGTGATGAGGTCCGCGGTGACGTTCTCCACCACGCCCGCCTTTGGGGTGATGATGAGGTCACCAGCATCGTAGGCAGCGCGCTGCTCCATACCGGTGCCCACGTACGGGGCCTCGGAACGAACCAGCGGCACGGCCTGGCGCTGCATGTTCGCGCCCATGAGGGCACGGTTAGCATCGTCGTGCTCGAGGAACGGAATCATGGCGGTTGCCACGGAGACCATCTGGCGCGGGGACACGTCGACGTAGTCCACGCCGGAGGCGTCGGTCACACCGATATCGCCATCCTTGAGGCGGACCTCGATGCGGTCGCCGGTCAGGGTGCCGTCGGCATCCTTCTCAACCTCAGCCTGCGCGATAGCGAAGCGATCCTCTTCATCGGCGGTGAGGTACTCCACCTGGTCGGTGACCTTGCCGTCCACGACCTTGCGGTACGGGGTCTCGATGAAGCCAAAAGCGTTGACGCGGGCGTAGGAAGCCAGCGAACCGATCAGGCCAATGTTCGGGCCTTCCGGGGTCTCAATCGGGCACATGCGGCCGTAGTGCGAAGCGTGAACGTCTCGCACCTCAATGCCGGCGCGCTCACGGGACAGACCGCCCGGGCCCAGCGCGGACAGGCGGCGCTTGTGGGTCAGGCCGGACAGGGAGTTGTTCTGGTCCATGAACTGCGAGAGCTGGGAGGTACCGAAGAACTCGCGGATGGCAGCAGAAACCGGACGGACGTTGATCAGGGAAGTCGGGGTAATCGACTCGGCGTCCTGGGTGGTCATGCGCTCGCGGACGACGCGCTCCATGCGGGACAGGCCCACGCGGACCTGGTTCTGGATGAGCTCGCCGACGGTGCGCAGACGACGGTTACCAAAGTGGTCGATGTCGTCGGTGTGGATGGAGATCATCTCACCGTTCGGGGCCTTCATCTCACGCTCGCCGGCGTGCAGGCGCACGAGGTACTCGAGGGTGACGGCGATGTCTTCCTCGGTCAGGGTCATCAGACCATCGTGGTCTCCGCCCAGGCCGAGCTTGCGGTTGACCTTGTAGCGGCCCACCTTGGCCAGGTCATAGCGCTTGGCGCGGAAGAAGGAGTTATCCAGCAGTGCCTGTGCGAGGTCACGCGTGGGCTGCTCGCCTGGGCGCTGCTTGCGGTAGATCTCCAGCAGAGCCTCATCGGTGTTGGCCACGCCATCGGACTCAAGGGTGGACATCATGAGCTCGGAGAAGCCGAAGCGCTCCTTGATCTGCTCTTCGCTCCACCCCAGGGCCTTGAGCAGCACGGTGACCGGCTGGCGGCGCTTGCGGTCGATACGAACGCCGACGGTGTCGCGCTTGTCGACGTCAAACTCCAACCATGCACCGCGGGAAGGAATCACCTTCACGGAGTGCAGCGGGCGCTCGGTGGACTTGTCGATGGTCTGGTCGAAGTAGACACCCGGGGAACGCACGAGCTGCGAAACGATAACGCGCTCGGTGCCGTTGACGATGAAGGTGCCCTTATCGGTCATCATCGGGAAATCGCCGATGAAGACGGTCTGGGACTTAATCTCCTGGGTGTCGTTATTGATGAATTCTGCGGTGACATACAGTGGCGCCGAGTAGTTGATGTCCTTCTCTTTGCACTCGTCCACGGTGTTCTTCACCGGCTCGAAGCGAGGCTCCGACAGGGACAGGGACATGTTGCCCGAGTAATCCTGGATCGGAGAAAGCTCCTCGAGGATATCCTCAAGGCCGCTCGTCACGCGTGCGTCTTCGCCGCGCTCTGCCTGCTCGCGCTCGCGCCACTCGGGGGTGCCGATGAGCCACGCGTAAGAATCGAGTTGTAGATCGAGGAGGCCCGGGACAGCGATAGGCTCGCTGATTTTAGCGAAGGAGTATCGCTTCGGGGCTCCAGGGATGTTGGCCACTGACTTGGTCTGGCGGGAGACTGCCAAGATGGGTCCTTCCAGTACCTCTGGCGGATTGCGGCCCCACCCTGGCCGGTGAGGTGCAAAACCGCTGGTAGATTTAGCATTCGGTCTGCTGTGGAATGACTGGGTTTAGAATGCACAAAATCACCTTGTCAAGTCGGTTTTACCATCACCGCTCGAAAGGCTAAATGTGCACTAAAGATCCAGATTCCAGCGCAACGAAATAGCCTATAGCATAATGGCAGCCTTGTAAAGGCGAAACGTGCCGTCGGCGTGTCGCTGCGGAGATTCGCACGCGCGGCTAGCGAGAGTGACGGCTGGCGGGACGGCGGAAAGCGCCCAGCGCTCCGAGCAGCACCAGAAGGGCGCCGATGCCGACGCCACCCCAGCGCACCCACTGCCCCACAGCACTCCGCGGGAAGCGCTCTGCTTGCTGGAGCAGCTCCGCGCGGGATTCCTCATCAGTGGCACCGTTGAAGGCGAACTGCACCTCGCGCTCGTTGCCCTCGCGGTCGGCCCAGTAGTCCTTGATATCGACGTCCATGCCCACGACGAGTCCGGTGGCTTGGTCTACAAAGAGGTCCCGTGTTGCGGCGTGGAAGAGGTAGCCCTGCTCGGTGGATCCATCCTCGTTGCTCAGCGTGGTAGTCGTGTTCCCAGCATAAAGGGTAGCCACATTGGTGGGCTCAACCTCCTGGTGGTAGCGGTAGACCGTGCGGCCATCGATGTCGAGGGATTCCTCAAAGACGGCATCCGCTGCCTTGCGCAACACTGGGTCAAAGACCGGGTAGGTGGTCTGCTCGGCATTGGCGGGCAGCTTCAGCCAGTAGCCCTCGATTGGGACCTCCGCCGTGGGCGAGCCCATGGTGTGGGAGAGCGCCGCCGGGCCCGTGGCCTCACCGCTGAGGCGGTCGACGGGATAGTTCCACACGCGCGCAAAGCTCAAGTCCTCCACGTTGCCCGTGCCACCGCGGATGGCGGACTCCCCCACCCGCAGCGTTGCGGTGTCCTTGTCCGCCGGGTCCTGGATGTCCAGGTTGAGCTGATAGGTCATCGGCTCCTCGTATTGCGTAACACCCTCTGCGGACAGTGCCTGCCCAGTGGCATTCTCATCCTGCATCGTCCACGTAGTGTCCTTGATATCCAGCGGCAGGCGCGGGCTAAAGCTCAAGAAGCTCGAAGCCGCTAGGCCAGCTGCGATCAGCGCAACGCCAAGGCCGAGCAGGAGGACGGAGAAGATGCGGGACTTGGGCAGCATGGTGGCTTATCCTACCGACTCGTTTGTTCAAAACACATTTCCCTGGAGGGTGCGTTTCAGATTTATGGGGCGCTGCGGGGCGACCCTTACCTCGCATTGAGCGCAAGTTATCTGTTTCTATGAGTGAGAGTCGGCTTCTTCTTTGTGATTCCACGGGACGATGGCGCTGACATCCGTAGTCTGGCGAGCTTTCCACAGATCGTATTCCTCTTGAAGCCCGAGCCAGAACTCCGCGGAATTCCCAAAGTAGGCCGACAAACGCAAAGCCATATCGGCACTGATACCGAGCGCACCGCGAGTGATTTTGGAAACTTGGGAACGAGTAGTGCCAATGTCGTTGGCCAGGCGATACTGGGTGATACCGCAGGGTTTGAGGAATTCTAGGAGAAGGACTTCTCCAGGATGCGGAACGGGAACAACATCAACATGAGTATGCGCGTCAGTGGTAGTCGATAAAGTCAACGTCAACAGCTCCTTCGGGTGTCCACTTGAATATGATGCGCCACTGCGAGTTGACGCGAATTGAGTAGTAACCACCAAGGTCACCCTTGAGCCGCTCCAACCGGTTTGCTGGTGGAATCCGAAGGTCCGTGACATTTACAGACCGCCCAATCATAAGTAACTTGCGGCGCACTACCGAGCGCAATTCCGATGGAATATATCGCGGCGGCACACCATCCTGATGGAACCGCTCGAGACTTCTACGCCGAAATTGCACACTCCAATAGTGTCCCTTTTTGACCCTAGTGTCAAGACTTGACACGAAATGTTTAGAATCCGCCGGGCCATCGGGGTTCCGGCAAAACGGGAACAACCCCGCACCGCAGGAAAGCGGAACGGGGTTGTTGGCGCGCAGCGAGTGTGCTGCGCGGGAAAGCTGAGTAATTCAGGTGAATTACTTGAGCTCGACGGAAGCGCCAGCCTCTTCGAGCTTAGCCTTAGCAGCCTCAGCGTCGTCCTTGGAAGCACCCTCGAGGATAGCCTTCGGAGCACCCTCAACGAGCTCCTTAGCTTCCTTCAGGCCCAGGCCGGAGACGATCTCGCGGACAGCCTTAATAACGCCGATCTTCTTAGCGCCAGCGTCGGTCAGAACGACGTCGAACTCAGTCTTCTCTTCCTCAGCGGCACCGCCGGCAGCCGGGGCACCAGCAGCAACAGCAGCAACCGGAGCGGCAGCCTCAACGTCGAAGACCTCCTCGAACTCCTTGACGAACTCGGAGAGCTCGATGAGGGTCATTTCCTTGAAAGCTTCAATGAGCTCGTCCTTGGTGAGCTTAGCCATAATTGGCATCCTTTCTCATTGTTCCTGGCCGCGCTAGGCAGCCAGATAAGTGTGTGTGTGTTTAAGTTGTGCGCCTGTAAGTGGCGTCTTAAGCTTCCGCAGCCTTCTTGTCCTGCAGGGCCGCAGCGGTGCGGACCATCTTGGTTGCAGGAGCGTTGAATACGGCGGCAGCCTTTGCCATAGAACCCTTCATGGCGCCAGCCAGCTTTGCGAGGGTGGTCTCGCGGTTGTCCAGCTTGGCGATGGCCTCAACCTGGTCGGCAGACAGAGCGTTGCCGTCCATGTAGCCACCCTTGATAACGAGTGCCTTGTTGTCATCAGCAAACTTGGTGATGACCTTCGCAGCATCCACTGCCTCACCCTTGATGAACGCAATAGCGGTCGGGCCGGTCAGGTGCTCGTCAAGACCCTCGATGCCAGCTTCGTTGGCAGCGATCTTGAAAAGGGTGTTCTTGGCGACGGAGTACTCAACGTCAAAACCGAGGTTGGTACGCAGCTCCTGGAGCTGACCCACGGTCAGGCCACGGTACTCGGTAAGCACGATGGAGTTTGCACCCTCGAGCTTCTCCTTCAGTGCCGCCAGGTCTGCGGTGTTCTTCGGGTTTGCCATTTTCTACTTCGCCTCCTTTCGAAACATCTCTTGTGTTTTCCGCCGGGGCCTTCCCTACTCCGCTTGCCCGATGGACAACCGAAATAACAAAAGCCCCGTGCAAGAGCACAGGGCGCGCGCGGAAATCCGCGCTCATTCGCAAAGTGTCTCCTGCGTGGGCCGCCCTCTAGGATGAGGAACCTTCGATCCGGGTATCCGGATGACCGACGGTCTTCGGTGAACTTTGACTCGACCGCAGCGGGCCGTTCAAACTTCGCTAGGTACTTTACAACCCGACCTGCCACAACTCCAAATCGCTCCGCTGGGAGTTTCCTGCTCGAGCTCGTGTATGAGCATGTCTAGTCACCGAGCACTCCGCGCGGAACGATGACGGGGGCGTCACTTCGCGGGTCATCCCAGATCTCGACGTCGATGCCATAGGCGGCCGCCAGCACTTCTTTTGTCAACGCCTGTTGAGGGGTTCCCTGCGCGATGATCTCGCCGTTGTTCATGACCACCATGGTGTCGGAGTACTGGCCGGCCAGCATGAGATCGTGCAACACGACGACGACCGTTTTCCCTGCATCGGCTTGTTTGCGCACAAGCTCTAAAACGCTAATGGCATGGGCTGGATCGAGGAAGGTTGTGGGTTCGTCGAGAAGCAGCACCGGCGTGTCCTGCGCCAAGGCCAGCGCGAGCCAGACCCGCTGGCGCTGGCCGCCCGAGAGCGCCGCGATGTCACGGTCGATGAAGTCAGTAATACCAGTCTCCACGCAGGCCTGCGCGATGATATCGCGGTCTTTCTCGGACAGTCCCCGCCCGCGGCCCAGGTGCGGGTAGCGGCCGCGCGCTACGAGCTCGCCCACACGCAGCCCGTCCGGTGCCATCGGCTGCTGCGGAAGAAGCGCCACGTGGGCAGCTGCTTCTTTCGGGCTCATAGCGTGCACGTCTAGCTCGCCGATGTGCACGCTCCCCTGTCGCGGGCGAAGAATCTTAGACAAGGTCTTCAACAGCGTGGACTTGCCGCAACCATTCGGTCCAATAAGCGTGGTGATTTCACCCGGGCGGGCCACCAAGTCAACGCCGGACAGGATGTCTTCCCCGTCCTTATAACCGGCATGAATACCGGTAGCTGTAATTTCTCTGTCTTTCACAAGTTTTTTATCCTCTCCGCCGTGCGGCATTCCACACCAAGATGACCAGGGCACAACCTCCGATGATGGAGGAGACAGCACCCACTGGAGCGTCTATCGGCAGCATTCCAGCAATGACAGCGCACGCGCTCAACAAGGCGGCGCCGGCAGCGCAGGAGACTAGGGGCACCGGCGTGGGCGTTCGGGCAACAATGCGCCCCACATGCGGGGCCAGGAGCGCGATGAAACCAATGGGGCCGGCCACGGATACGGTCACCGCGCAGATGCCCGTAGCTGCGACCAGCAGCAGCGCCCGTGTTCGCGTGATGTTAACCCCGAGGGAAAGGGCCGAGAGATCATCATGCGCAAGAAGCGGCAACTCCCGAGCACACCACAGGCCAAGCACCACAAAAGGAGTCAACCCCACGAGCAAAGGAAGAATGACTTCCATCCGCACGAAGCCCGTGGTTCCCGCCAGCCACAGCTGGGATTGCGCCGCGCGGAGGAGCTCGGCTGCGCGCAAGAGATACGCCACCAGCGCTTGAAACAGCAGGGAGAGCGCGATTCCGACGATGACGATGCGGTTGCTCGTGCCGATTCCCCCAAGTGCCACCAGCAGGATGGCTGCCAGCACGGCACCCAGCAACGCGAGCCCGGCTCGCCACCAGAACATGGAGAGCCCGTCGGCAAGCAGCGGCCGGGAGACTACCGTTCCGAGGACCACCATGACGGACGCGCCACCAGTCACGCCAAGAATGTCAGGCGAGGCCAGCGGATTGCGTGACATTGACTGCGTCCACGATCCCGCCAGCCCGAGCGCGGCACCCACGATGAGGGTCGCTAGAGCTACCGGCATGCGAAGGTCCCAGACAACGCGGATTTCGCTGCGGCTTCCGCCGCCGTTGAGAATCTCCAGGACCCGCCCCGGGCTCAAGACCACAGGCCCCTGACCCAAAAGGAGGACATAGGAGCTTGCTGCGACCAGAACAAAGAAGCAGGTCGCTGCCCATATCCATGTCCGGCGCTGCCGCTCTTGGGAACGCAGTTGCTTGGCGACGTCCCCCTTCTGCAACCCACTCATAGCTTGTGCTCCCCACGGTGTACGGCCCAGATGAGAAATGGTGCGCCCACAAAGGCCAAGACGATGGACATCTCCAGCTCAGAGGGACCCGCGATGAGGCGGCCCAGAATATCTGCAGCGAGTACGGAGCAACCACCGAGCAATGCGGCAGGAGCAATCATCGCGGTAACTTCTGGCCCCGTGAACCGGCGCAGCAGATGGGGGATGGCGAATCCGACGAAGGCAATGGGCCCCGTCGCTGCAGTTGCGCATCCCGCTAGAACAACGATGCTCAAGGCAGCGCCGCGCCGCGCCAGCGTGGGCGAGCCACCTAAAGCAACCGAGGATTCCTCCCCCATTGCCAGAAGATCGAGCGGGCGCGCGACACGTGCGGCGATGATAAACCCGATGAGCAATCCGGCACCTGCGATGGCGACATCCTCTGGGCCGCGCCCGAACGTGGAGCCAATGGTCCACCGGCGCATGCTGTCGAGAACATCCGTGGAGTACAGGCCGATCAGCATGGCGCCAGAGCTCAAGGCGGCAGCAACGCCTGCGCCGACTAGAACCAGCGTCAGGGGATCCTGAAACCTGCGGGACACGCCCAGCACTAATGCCGTGGCTAAGCCAGCGCCGAGGAGGGCGAGCGCGGTCCGCATTCCGGTTGAGGTGGCGACACCTAGCGCCGTCCCGAGGGCAACCAGGAACGAAGCTCCCGCGGTAATACCGATGAAGCCCGGATCAGCCAAGGGGTTTCTAGTCCAGGACTGGGCGATAACACCCGATACCGCGATTGCGGCACCCGCGAAGTAGGCCACGAACGTGCGGGGAATACGCAAATCCCACACGATGTTTTCGATATCTGCTTCGCCTCCACGGAGGAGGGCAGACAACAGATCCGGCAACGGAATAGCCCTCGAACCCACCGCCAATGAGCACAGCAAAAGGAGGAAGGTCGACACAACTAGGGCCGTGGTGAGCAGTGCGCGGCTTCTCCCCCGCGAATCCAATGCGGCTGCCTCATCGCCGTGGCGCGCACCCGCAGCACCGTGGATAGCCTCAGCCTTCCTCGGTAATGCGAGCACTTAAAGCTTCTCTTCGAACTTGTCGACGGCCCACGGAATAGTCAGCGGATTTGGCATGCTCATCG
This sequence comes from Corynebacterium sp. HMSC069E04, assembly GCF_001813175.1. NCBI lineage: Bacteria > Bacillati > Actinomycetota > Actinomycetes > Mycobacteriales > Corynebacteriaceae > Corynebacterium > Corynebacterium sp. HMSC069E04. The sequence goes on from NZ_KV811686.1 coordinate 18,474, forward strand.
CATTGCCGGTGTCCGTGTCCAGGTAGCGAACACGGCCATCCTTGACCACGTCGAGGCCCTGGAACGTGGAATCCTTCTTGAGTTCATCGGCCGCGCCGTTGTAATCCAAGACGAACAGGTAGTCCACGTTGTTGAGCTGGGAGTAGTTTTCCGGGGCATAGTCCACGAAGAAGCTGGAACCATCACCCTGCAGTTCCTTCGGAATGTCAAAGCCGAGGTTCTCAATGAACTGGCCGCGGCCGTCTTCTGCTGTGTAGAGGCCCAGCTTCCCCTCATAGGGCATGACGATGGCTGCGCGCTTGCCCTGCAGCTCCGGGTGGGAGTCCTTGAACTGCTTAAAGGCGTCCTCTGCTTGGTCAATGAGCTTCTCCCCCTCCTCTTCCTTATCCACGGCAGAGGCGATGGTCTTAACTTGCTCCTCCCAGGGAATCTGCCAGTCTTCGAAACCTTCGGGCTTCACGGTCAGCGGGGCGATATCCTCGAGGGATTTCTTCGCCTCCTGATCCACAGCTTGGTTCACGGCGATGATCTGCGTGGGATCCGAGGCCGTGACCTGTTCAAGAACCTCTGCCGTGAAACCGGAAGCGGTGTTATAAATCACCTCGGGCTGGGCGTCACCCAAAAGTTCCTTCGCCCATGGGCCAACGCCGGAGCCATCACCGTCGCCTTGCGAACCCCAGGGTGCTACGGCAACCGGAGTGATTCCGAGTGCCAGCACGGTATCGGCATCACCGAGCCCCAGGCTGGCAACGCGTACCTCCTCAGCACTGTCCGCACCCGCGCTGCCCTCGCCACTTCCGCGCGAGCACCCCGCTAAAGCAACCGCTGCCGCTGAGACAATAGCGAGCACTGCTTTCGCGCGCCGGTTGATAGCAACCATGGAATGAACCTTTCCTTCACAGGGAAGCGGCACGCACATTAACGCGCCCCCTAACTTATTTGAGGCTAGCCTAACCTGCGCGTTATGATGGTTTCAAATTTGGCCTCTACCTAGGATCAATTCCCTTGACGCATCACCGCCTACTTCCCGTAACCCTCACCGGGAACACCCGCCTCAAGCCGCGACTGCACCGTTTAACTTTTCACTCGCCGGCTTTTAGTGACTACCCCTTAGCCGGGCCTGACGAATATTTTGGGCTCCTCATGCCCCAAGACGAGCAGGATTTTTCGCCCTTCGCGGTCGACGATGCCAATGTTCGCGCCGCCGTCACCCGATTGCCCGACGACATTCGCCCAGCATTGCGCTGGTACACCATTCGCAAGCTCAACCAAGAAGCGTGCACCATCGATGTCGACGTGGTGACCCATGGCGATAATGGCCCGGGTTCACACTGGATCCTCAATGCCCAACCCGGGGATACCGCCGGAATATATACCGGGCAAGCACTGTGGCAGGCCCCTAGGAAGTCACAACTGTTACTCGCGGATGCCTCTGCTCTACCGGCACTGTGGCACATCCTCGAGCACTACGAAGCCTTCTCACCGGAAATCTTGGATGCAGTTGACGTCGTTGCCATGATCACAGACGACGATGAAGTTGAAGACGGCTTGGAGGAGACGTGGCGCGGCAAGGTCCGCTCACTCACCATGGTCCTGGCTCCAGACGACGAACACTGCACACGCGCCAGACAACTTCTCGGCTCCCGCTTCACCCCCGATACCGCACCAGATTCGGTATGGGTTGCCGGTGAAGGGGATCTCGCAAAAGCTGTGCGCTCATTAGCCGTGCATGACTGGGGCGTTCCGCGCGAAGAGGTCATCTGGTCCGTGTACTGGATGAAAGGGAGGCCGCGGCCTTAGAGCAGTCTTCGCCTCTAGAGCCTGCCGCCTGGGGCACAGGGACCAAAGCAATGGCACCTTATGCAAAGGAGCGCATGCATTCACCTGGGCTTATCTCGATTCAGCGCTGCATATGGTGTCTTTAGTCTGGTCCCTCTTCCCCTCCTCCAGTCAGGTGCCTCAGGTGCGCTGGGGGTTAAAGCCACCTGGGGCTAAAGTCTCCGCACACAGTACAACGCGGGTCCCAGTAAAATCTGGGACCCGCGTTGTAAGGGGTCTTGTCTATCAGGCGGTTTCTCACGCCGCCCGCCCTGCAAGACTCAGGGTGTTCTCTCTATCTCTCATGCGCCTCTCTCAAACGCACAAGATTATTATGCGGCACGTTCCTTGTAATCCCATACCACCAACCTGCCAATTGCCTGTTAGTGAGAAAAGTGCCGTTACCCTACACAAATCCAGCACTAGACACGGGAAAAGCCGCAGGCAGAGGTCTACCATGGGGCTAATGATGAACCCACGGATTCATTCTCAAGCCCAACCACCTATTGGCCATACCCCGCTGATGCGCGTGGACGCCATTAATCCCCGTACCGATGTGCACCTCTACCTCAAGCTAGAGCAATTCAACCTGGGTGGATCCGCCAAGGACCGCACCGCACGCGCACTCATCCAAGCCGCGCTTGACGCCGGCGACATAGGCCCCGGATCCACCCTGGTGGAGTCTTCCTCGGGCAACCTCGGCATGGCACTGGCCCGCCAGGCCCCACTTGCGGGTATGAAATTCCACTGCGTGGTCGATCCGCGCGTCAATTCCTCCACAGTGGCCACGATGCGGGCCTACGGCGCCCACGTAGAATTGCTGGATCACCCGGACCCGGAAACCGGCGATTGGCTCACCGCTCGCCGCACCCGCGTGGCCGAGCTTCTAGAAGAGATCCCCAATTCTTTCAATCTCAACCAGTACTCCAACGAGGCCGCCTTTTACGCCCACGCCGAAGGCACGATGACGGAAATCGTGGACCAGCTCGGACAGGCACCCACCCACTTGCTCGTCGCTATGAGCACCACCGGTACTCTCGGCGGCTGCGTGCGAAAGCTCACTGAGCTTGGCGCGGATACGGAGACCATCGGTGTCGATGCCGAAGGCTCCGTGTTGTTTGGGGGCCAGCGCGGCACCCGCATGCTGCCGGGCTATGGTGCTGGCATTGTCACCGATCTATCCACCAAATTCTCGCCGTCCTCAGTAGAGCGTGTGCCCGATCTGGATGCCATTGTGGCAGCCCGTCGCCTCGCCCAGGCCGAAGGCCTTCTGCCTGGGGCCTCCGGTGGCGCGGTTATCGCGGCATTCCAGCGTCTCGCGCCTACCCTTCCGGCCGGTGCAGAGGTCGTCGCCGTACTCCACGACGGTGGCCAGCCTTACCTCGATACCATCTACAACGATTCCTGGGTCTGCGAGCACTTCGACATCTCTCCTCCCGAGCTCGCCGCGCGCGTCGAAGGGGATTCAGAGTGAGCCCGCAGGAACCTTCCCGCCGCATCGCCATCATCGGCGGCGGCCCACGCGGGCTGTGGGCCGTAGAAGAACTCATCGAGCGCGCCCGCATCCCCGTGGATATCACCGTCTTTGATCCCTACCCCGCCGGCGCCGGCGCGGTGTATCGCCCGCAGCAGCCGTCGCAATGGCGCCTTAACGTCAATTGCGCCATCGTCACCACCGCACACGATAGCTTCAACGCTTGGCGCACCCGCCGCGGGGAATCCACCACCGATGCCTTCCCGCCGCGCGCGCAGGTAGGGCAATTCCTGGCCGATACGTGGGCTGCTGCCCTGCACCGCGCCCCGCAGCACGTGCGCATTCGACACCTACCCCAGCGTGTGCGTTCGGTGTCTACCGCTGACGACGGGTTCATCGTCGATGGCTCGCCCTTCGACGAAGTCCTCGTCTGCACCGGCCACGATCACCTCCACCCCGGTGCCTTAGTTCACGAGCCTTCCCGCGTTCCGATCACCGGACTCTACTTCGGCGCCGATTTGCCCAGTGCCCCGCGACGGATTGGGGTACGCGGTGCTGCCTTGAGCTTCATCGATGTCTGCCTGCTGTACGGCGATGCCGCCGAGGTCATCTTCCCGGTGAGCCGCAGCGGGCGCTTTATGGAGGTCAAACCCGCGCCGGGCACGCCGCAGCCCAAGATCCCGGCTAATGTAAGGCGCGCCTGTGCCGGCGTGCACAATGCCGATGAGTTGCGCGACATCCTCCTGGCGGCCGCCGGATCGATGGGTGAGTTTTCCACCGGGGAGCTTGCTGCAGTGCTCGACGGCCACGACTTTTCCGGCGATGCCGTCGCGGAGCTGGATGCCTCCCTCCGCGCCGCCGAGGGCACCGGGCCGCTTACCCCGGCTGCGGCTGTAGGCGCGGCGTTTCGGGGGCTCTTTCAAGAATGCGTTGAATGGCATAAGACTCATGGCGCCATGCCCGGCTTCCGTGAGCTCTCGCGCACCCTCGAGCGCGTGGCCTTTGGCCCACCACCGGTCACCGCGCGGCGGCTGCTCGAGCTCATCCGCACAGGCGTGGTAGATACCCGCTACCTCGCCGCCCCGGACCAGATAGACCACTGGCGCGAGCAGGGTGGCGTTGATCTGCTTATCGATGCCACCGTAGCTCCCCAAGCCATCCCCACCCCTTTCCACGATGTCCCCGGCGTCGTGGAAATCGGCCGCATGAATGAGCTTGAGCTTCCCGGCCATGACTCGTTGAACCGTTCCGTGCACGATGACATCCCCCGTTGGGCGGAGAAAGTAGGAAACCCATGACCAACCACACCACCCCGTTACCCGTTCATGGCACCGTTGCGCTGCGCGCGCGGTGGGAAGAGTGGATGACGGAATTGGTGGGCGACCCACAGCAAGTTTCCCGCCTTACCTCCGAGTATGGCTCGCCCGTTAATGTGCTCAACCCCGCGCCGCTGCGCCGCAACGCCCAAGAGCTCCTCGATGCCGGCGCCTCTCATGGCGTGGACACACAGGTATTTTTCGCTCGTAAGGCCAATAAAGCCTTGTGTTTCGTCGACGCCGCCCGCGGGGCTGGTCTGGGCGTGGACGTCGCCAGTGAAAATGAGCTGCGCCAAGTGCTTAACCGTGGAGTCGCGCCCGAGCGGATTATCCTCAGCGCGGCTATTAAGACCGACGCGTTGCTGCGCCTAGCTATCGACCGCGGAGTCACCATTTCCTGCGATTCGCGAGCGGAAGCCGAGCGCATCGCTGCCCTTGCCAAGGCCCTCAACCACACCGCGCACGTCGCACCGCGCCTTGCCCCCAACCCGGATAACCTTCCGCCGACGCGCTTCGGTGAGCTCCTTCACGCATGGCAAAGCCACGCGTGGCCCGAAACCATCCACGCTGACGGCGTTCACGTACACCTGCATGGTTATAGCGAATCGGACCGCCGCACCGCACTCGCGGAGGCCATCGCCCTCATCGAGCACCTCCGCTTAGTTGGCCAGCCTGCTTCCTTCATCGATATCGGCGGCGGTGTTCCCATGAGCTACCTCGAATCCCGCGAGCAATGGGAGTATTACCAGCAGCGCATCGCAGCCCAGCGCGCCGGCACCGGTGAGCCTTTCACCTGGAAGTCCGACCCGCTCTCAAATACCTACCCCTTCTGGCAAACACCCACCCGCGGCCAGTGGTTAGACCAACTTCTTTCTGGTGAGGTAGCCGGGTTTGGACCTGCCGGCCGTGCCTTGAGCGAGCGGAATATTTCTCTTCATTTGGAGCCGGGGCGCAGCCTGCTCGATGGCTGCGGCATCATTCTCGCTGAGGTCAGCTTCCTCAAAGAGCGCTCCGACGGCCTGCCCCTCATCGGCGCAGCTATGAACCGCACCCAGTGCCGTACCGCGGCGGATGACATTTTGCTCGACCCGCTCCTCGTGCCCACTGCCGGAGACCGCGGTACGGTGGGCCGGGAACCGCGCACCGGGTTCGTGGTGGGGGCCTATTGCATCGAAGATGAAGTCATCCTGCGCCGCGAGCTCGATTTCCCAGAGGGCATAGCGGTGGGCGATACCCTCGCTATCCCCAACACCGCCGGTTACTTCATGCATATTTTGGAATCTGCCTCTCACCAGATTCCGTTAGCACGCAATGTCTACTTAGACGCAGACGGCCGGGGCTGGGCGCCAGACGATATCGACGCCTAGCGATCCGAGCCGCTATCTCCACGGGACTGGCAGGCATAGGAAAAGGGCTCCGAGGGTAAACCTCGAAGCCCTGTGTCATTTAGCGCGATGCGCTCGACCGATTTACTCGGTGTAGTTCTTCTCCACGGAAGCGTCGACCGGGATGCCCGGGCCGGAGGTGGTGGAGATGGTGACCTTCTTGGCGTAGATGCCCTTAGCGGAGGCCGGCTTCAGGCGAATGATCTCGTCGTACAGCGCGCCGTAGTTCTCAGCCAGCTTCTCAGCATCGAAGGAAGCCTTGCCGATGATGGCGTGCAGGTTGGAAGCCTTGTCAACGCGGAAGGAAATCTTACCGCCCTTGACGTCAGCAACGGCCTTGGACACGTCAGCGGTCACGGTGCCGGTCTTCGGGTTCGGCATGAGACCACGCGGGCCCAGGACGCGGGCAACGCGGCCAACCTTGGCCATCTGATCCGGGGTAGCGATAGCAACGTCGAAGTCGATGTTGCCCTCGTTGATAGCAGCGATCAGCTCTTCGGTGCCCACGATGTCGGCGCCAGCAGCCTTCGCAGCCTCAGCGTTGTCGCCCTCAGCGAAGACAGCCACGCGGACGTCCTTACCGGTGCCGTGGGGCAGGGAGACAGTGCCGCGAACCAGCTGGTCAGCCTTACGCGGGTCAACGCCGAGACGGAAGACAACATCAACGGTAGCGTCGAAGTTCTTGGAGGAGGTCTCCTTGGCCAGCTTGGCGGCCTCGATCGGACGGTACAGGCGGGAGCGGTCTACCAGCTCAGCGGCAGCCTTGTATGCCTTGGACTTGGTGCTCATAAGTGCAATTCCTTTTCTTGGATTGATGTGGTGTTAGCGGGCCGAAGCTGGCCCTGCCACGCGCGATACACAACGTATCGCGCATTAAATCGAATTTTTACTTAGCCGGGACGCCGTCAACGGTGATGCCCATGGAGCGAGCGGTACCAGCAATGATGCGAGCGCCGTTCTCGATGTCACGAGCATTGAGGTCCTCAAACTTGGTCTGTGCAATCTCCTTGCACTGATCCCAGGTCACGGAGCCAACCTTGTCGGTGTGCGGAACGCCGGAGCCCTTCTTGATGCCAGCGGCCTTGAGCAGGAGCTTAGCTGCCGGCGGGGTCTTCAGCTTGAAGTCGAAGGAGCGGTCCTCGTACACGGTGATCTCCACCGGCACGACGTTGCCGCGCTGGGACTCGGTCGCAGCGTTGTAAGCCTTGCAGAACTCCATGATGTTGACGCCGTGAGCACCGAGTGCCGGGCCGACCGGCGGAGCCGGGTTAGCAGCGCCTGCCTCGATCTGGAGCTTGATCAGGCCAGTGACCTTCTTCTTGGGAGCCATCGAATTACCTCTTTCCTGTGGTACCGGAGTGCCGCCACGATGAATAACAGCGCCCCGTCCGGATGCTCACGCATTGTGGGCCACCGGAGGATGAACGTTTCAAGATGCGCAAAAGCGCACGGCGTTCAAGTCTAGAACACCGTGCGCCCAGCTCAAAATCGCTTTTTAGGAGATGCGCTCGATCTCCGTCGGGGACAGCTCCACCGGGGTCTCGCGGCCGAAGATGGACACCAGGCCCTGCATCTTGCCGGTCTCTGGGTCGATCTCGGAGATGGTGGCGGAGACGGAAGCCAGCGGGCCAGACAGGATGGTGACGGCCTCGCCCACCTCGAAGTCGTGCGCGTAGGCCTTGGCGGCCTCCTTCTCCGGCATGGCCACAACCTGCTCGCCCTCGGAGTCTGCTGCGGAGTCCTCCGGAGAGACCGTCGGATCGTTCGGCATGAGGAACTTAGCAACGTCGCGGATCTTCACCGGGGTCGCGTTGCCCTCATTGCCCACGAAGGAGGTCACGCCCGGGGTATCGCGGACGACGGACCAGGCGGCGTCGTTAAGCTCCATGCGCACCAGCACGTAGCCCGGCAGCAGCTTGCGCTTGACTACCTTCTTCTTGCCGTCCTTCTTTTCAATGGCCTGCTCGACCGGCACAACGACTTCAAAGATGGAATCCTCCACCTCGAGTGTCTGGGCACGCATATCGAGGTTGGTCTTCACCTTGTTCTCATAACCGGAGTAGCACTGGATGATGTACCACTGGCCCGGCTGCTTCTTCAGCTCGCGGGTAAAGGCGCGCAGGCGGGACTTGTACTCGGCGTCTGCGGCAGCGGCGGCGTCTGCCTCAGCGCTTGCCGACACCTCCCCTGCACCCTCGCCTTCAGCCTCATCCGTGACGCCACCGAGAGCAGCCTCAGCGGCCTTGGTAGCAGCTTCCTTTTCGGCAGCTTCCTTCTCCTCAGCGGACAGTTCCTCCTGCGGCTGCTGGGATTCCTCAGTAGCCTCGACCGCTTCGGCGGCCTGTTCCTGGACGTTATCGATCATGGCCTGCTCGAGGGAGGTGCCAGTGTTTTCTTCGCTCATTGTCTGCTACTCCAAATTGGTGTTCATTCTTCCAGTCCCCCACCAGGGTACTCGGCGGGACTAGGGCAAAAAGTATCCCGCCGTTTCCCCTAGTCGAGCTAGCGGGAAGGCGGCGGGATGAAAGTATGAAATTAGTGTACTAAGGCGCGAGGATTGCTTCAACTCCGAGGCCGGTCAGCGTGTCCACGCCCCACACCAGAGCGGTGAGGACGATAAGAAAGGCGAAGGTCACCAGAACGTACTGAAGCATTTCCTTGCCGGTAGGCCACACGACCTTCTTCATCTCAGAGGCGACTTCACCCGGGAAGGAGCCGACGGATCCGCCGAAAGAATCTTCCTTCTTATCCTCGACGCGCACGACGCGCTTGTCGGTGTAGGAATCAGTAGAGGTGGTCGCTGCGCCAGAGAGCTGACGCTTGCCGGTTGGGCGCGGAGCCCCGGTGCTCGGCTGCTTTTCCTCGCTCACGGCGATTCCCTCCTTGGAAGTGATGTGGCAGGGGCGACAGGACTCGAACCTGCAACCTACGGTTTTGGAGACCGTTGCGCTACCAATTGCGCCACGCCCCTCTGCGTGCCCTTTTGGGACAACGCACAACCCTACCAGAACAGTGATTCCCCATGGAAACCACGTGCCGTATAAGGCTGGGAGTCGGTAGTGAAAAAGCGCCCATATGCGGGCGCTTTTCTTTCCCGGTAGCGATGGCGAGAATTGAACTCGCGACACAGCGATTATGAGTCGCTTGCTCTACCACTGAGCTACACCGCCATATTCACTTTCTGAAAGCTTCCAGAAACATGAATGGAGCCCCCTGACAGAATCGAACTGTCGACCTTTTCCTTACCATGGAAACGCTCTGCCGACTGAGCTAAGGGGGCACAGCCTCTTAGAGTCACGGAGTTTCTTCCGCTGTGCTCTCGTTGAAGCCTTGAAAAGATTAACCCGAAACGCTTAAACAACACAAATCGCCAGTACGACAATGGTTTTTGCGCACTTTTCAGGCACCTAAACTCGCACACATCACCCTTGCACCACTCTCGCGGTAGACCGCCCCTACTCCAGGCGCACCAAACCCAGCTATTGTTGACGTATCAAATACTTTATGTGCTCTAGGGAGGACACATGAGCTCTGGTACCCAGAAGCAGACACCGAAGGACTGGGCCGGCGACGCCCAGAATGCCTCGACGGACGGCGAATTCAAGCGAGACACCAACTACATCGGCGACCGCATTCTTGCCTCGGTCACCGGTGACGAACCACAGCCTTCCGTGGCTGGTAGCGGCGAGGCCCTCGACTGGCCGGTGCAGCCCCACCGGTATCGCCTCATTGCTGCGCGCGCTTGCCCGTGGGCGCACCGCGCGATCATCGTTCGGCGTTTGTTGGGACTGGAAAATATCATCTCCTTAGGCCTGGCGGGCCCCACCCACGACAAGCGCTCCTGGACTTTCGACCTCGACCCCGACGGGCTCGACCCCGTCCTACGCATCCCCCGCCTGCAGGATGCGTATTTCGCGCGCTTTCCTGCCTATCCGCGGGGCATCACGGTGCCAGCCATTGTGGAAGAGTCCAGCGGCAAGGTTGTCACCAACGACTTCAACTCCATGGTGCGGGACTTCCAGACAGAGTGGACCGACTTCCAACGAGAAGGCGCACCCAACCTGCTGCCGCCGTCCGAGCAACAGGAGGAGATGGAGGAAGTCAACAACGTCATCTTCAGGAAGCTCAACAACGGCGTGTATCGCGCGGGATTCTCCGCATCCCAGGAGGCTTATGAAGAGGCCTATGCGGATGTCTTCGAGGTCCTCGACTGGCTGGAGGAGCGGCTAGCCCACCGCCGCTTCATCATGGGCGAGCACATCACGGAGACCGATATCCGGGCATACACCACCTTGATCCGCTTTGACGCTGTCTACCACGGCCACTTCAAGACCAACCGGAATAAGATCAGCGAGATGCCGAACGTTTATGGCTACTTGCGCGAGCTATTCCAGCTCCCCAGTTTCGGCGATACCACCGACTTCACCGAGATCAAGCAGCACTACTACATCGTCCACCGCGAAATTAATCCCACCCAAGTGGTGCCGGCCGGCCCCGACCTTAATGGTTTGGCACAGCCCCACGGCCGCGATCACCTGCCGGGTGCGCCCTTCGCTGAAGGCACCACCCTGCCGGGGCCGTTGCCCAAGGCTGAGCGGTTGAAGAACCCCACGGATTTCCAGCGAGAGCTGTTCACGTTGGATTAGCCCCTGAGTCACCCGGAGATCGAAAAATCCCGCAGACCCATGTGATGTGTCTGCGGGATTCATGTTGTGCCAGGTAGAAGATTCGAACTTCTGAAGGCGAAAGCCGGCGGATTTACAGTCCGCTCCCTTTGGCCGCTCGGGCAACCTGGCAAGCACTCTTGAGTGCGGTTATGTACTTTACTACGAACTCCCGCCTAACATGCAAATCGCCAGGCAGGAGGGGCTTTTAACCCACGCGCTGAACGGTATAGTCCGCCAACTGGCGCAGTGCTTCACTAGCCGTGCATTCCGGCAGCAGGGAGAGCTGGTCCTCGACCACGCGCAGGTACGCGTTGACGTCGGCCAGCGCCTTATCACGGCCGCCCGACTGCCACAGCAGCTCGATGGCGCGTTGTACGGAAGCGTCATCCTCCAGCGGGCCCGTCAGCAGGGCGCGCAGCTCATCGCCGACCTCGCCTTCCTCCTCCAGGGCATAGAGCACCGGCAGGGTGAACACGCCCTCGCGCAGGTCCGTGCCCGGGGTCTTCCCGGATTCCTCGGAGTCGGAGAAGATGTCGATGACATCGTCGACGATCTGGAAAATCATGCCTACGGCCGCACCGATTTGGCGCAGCGCCTCGCACTGTTCTGGACCCGCACCCGCGTGGTAGGCACCCAGGTAGCCGGCGGACGCGATCAGCACCGCGGTCTTTTCCCGGATCACCGCCGTGTAGTGCTCTACGGCATTGGCTTCGCCAGCACCGATGGTTTCCCGCATCTGGCCGGTGACGAGCTCCTCGAAAGTCTCCGCGAAATGCTCCACCGTGTGGGTATCCAGCTGGCTCATCAGCCGCGAGGCGTGCGCGAGCAGTGCATCGCCCGCCAGAATCGCCACCGAGTTGGTCCACCGGAAGTTCGCGGAATCCACGCCGCGTCGGCGCTCCGCCTCATCCATGACATCGTCGTGGTAGAGCGTAGCCACGTGGACCATTTCCACCACGGTTGCCGCCTTCACCACCTCGGGGGATTGTGAACGTTCACCGAACTCGGAGGCCAACAACGCCATCATCGGGCGGAAACGCTTGCCACCAGCCAGGGACAGGTGGCGCACTTTGTCCTTGATGAAGTCCTGCCCGCGGTCGAGCTCCGTATTCAGCAGGTCCTCTACAGCAGCCATCCCGGCGTTGATACGCTCGGTGAGCTGCGCATCCCCCAAGTCCACGTGCTTGGCGTGAGTTTGGCCGTGTGACATTAAACGTGTTCCTTTAAGCTCAAAAATCCTAGTGTTTACTTACCGTAGCCCATGGCACGGCCCTCAACACACTTGTGGCCACTATCCCGTGCAATGATAGTCCCCATGTCGGAGCAGATCGATTCCACCCTTGTTGACGTCGCCATCGTAGGTGCCGGGCCCGCCGGCGCTGCCGCCGCTATCCACGCCGCACGCGCCGGCCACGAGACGCTGCTTGTCGACGCCTCCCCCTTCCCCCGCGACAAGACCTGCGGCGATGGACTGACCCCACGTGCCATGCACCAGCTAGAGCTCCTTGGCATCGAAGTCAATGCTTCCTACCGCAACCGCGGCCTCAAACTGCATGGCTTCGGCGGCACCGTCACCGCCCCGTGGCCTAAGACCTACCCCTCGCACAAAGGCACGGCCCTGCCGCGCTATGAATTCGACGCGCTGCTGGTTGAGGCTGCGCAGGCAGCCGGCGCGCAACTGATAACCGGCGCGGCGACACAGCCGCAGCTGGACGGTAACCGGCTGATGGAGTTCTCCGTCGGCAAGCGCCGCGTGCGCGCCCAGTGGGTCATCGTGGCCGACGGGGTGCGCTCAACATTTGGCAAACAGTTGGGCCGCACCTGGCACCGCGAGGAGGTCTATGGCATTGCTGCACGCGCTTATGCCGATTCACCGCAGGACGGCGAGGAATGGATGCACTCCCACGTTGAGCTCAAGGATCCCGAGGGTGTGGTGCAGCCGGGCTATGGCTGGATCTTTCCGCTGGGCCAGGGGGTCAACATCGGCTTGGGCGCGCTCTCTACGGCCGCCCGCCCGGCCCGCCTCAACACGAAGAAGGCGCTGGATTTCTACGCCGAACAGCAGCGTTCGGAGTGGGGTCTAGGCGAGCTGCGCAACGTCACCTCGGCGATGCTGCCGATGGGTGGTGCGGTGTCTGGAGTTGCCGGCGCCAATTGGATGCTCATCGGTGACGCTGCGGCCTGCGTTAATCCGCTCAATGGCGAGGGCATCGACTATGGCCTGGAAACGGCAGCACTCGCCGTGGAGATGCTCGGCACCAAGGACCTCACCTTGGCGTGGCCAGACCGGCTGCGCGCCGAGTATGGCGAGGCCTTCCTACTTGCCCGCACCGCCGCGCGCCTGCTGACCTACCCGCAGTTCCTGCCGCTGGCCGGGCCTGTGGCCATGCGCGGGCCGGTGGGCCGCATGCTCATGCCGGCCGCAGCGCGTCTTATGGGCAACCTCATCACCGACGAGGACAAGGACCTCCTCGCCCGCGCCTGGCGGCTGGCCGGCGGGGCGGTCTCCACGCTGCGGCGCGATACCCCGCTCTGGGCCTAGGGCCTTTAGGCCTGCTGCCCTCTTAAGCGGGCTTCACTGCGGAGTGCAACGCCACGATGCCGAAGGTCAGGTTGCGCCAACCTGCTTGCTCCCAGCCATTGCGGTTAATAGCAGCGGCCAGTTCGTGCTGCTCCGGCCACGCACGGATGGACTCCGCGAGGTAGATATAGGCCTCCGGGTTGGAGGAGACGACCTTGGCAATCGGCGGCAGCAAGCGGGTCAGATACTCCTTGTAGACGGTGCCAAAGACCGGAATGACCGGCTTGGAGAACTCCGCCACTGCTAGGCGCCCGCCGGGCTTGGTCACGCGCGCCATCTCCCGAAGCCCCAGCTCGAAGTCGTGGATATTGCGCAGACCGTAGGAAATGGTCACCGCGTCAAAAGTGTTATCCGCAAAGGGCAGGCGCATTCCATCGCCGGCCACCTTGGGAACATCGCGTTCCGCGCCAGCCGCGAGCATGCCGAGGGAAAAGTCACAGGCCACGCACCACGCGCCGGACTTGGACAGCTCTTCCGTCGAGACGGCCGTTCCGGCAGCCAGGTCGAGGACCTTCTCCCCTGGCTTCAGGTTGAGCCGCTCGCGCGTCAGACGGCGCCAGCGCGCGTCCTGCCCAAAGGACAGCACCGTGTTGGTGATGTCGTATTTCTTGCCCACCGCGTCAAACATGCGCGCGACATCGAAGGGCTTCTTCTCCAGATCTGCCTTAGACACAAGCGCCTAGTTTAGGCGACGCGCGCTCCCAGAGCGCGAGCGGCCCAACGCGGCAGCTCCGGACGCTGGCCCAGAATGGTCAGCGGGACCTCACGGACATTCTCCAAAACCTCGTCGTAGTAGCCCAGCAGCTGCTCGCACAACGCCGGCCAAGTCTTGGAGGCAATCGACTTCCGGGCGTTCTCCCGCATCTCCTGGTGAATCTCCGGATTGAGAAGCGCGTCGACGGCATTCGGGAGATCCTCGACGAACGTAGGGACATCGAGAAGCAACCCGTTATAGCCCTCCTCAATGAGGTCCACCGGGCCGCCCGCGCGGGGGCCGATGGTGGGCACGCCTGAGGCCTGCGCTTCCTGGATGGCCTGGCAGAAAGTCTCGAACTCGCCGGCGTGCACGAAGACATCAAGGCTTGCATATGCGGCTGCGAGCTCCTCGCCACCCAGCGCCCCAGTGAAGACTGCACCTGGCAGCTGGGCCTCCAGCAGCGGACGCTCTGGGCCATCGCCAACAATGACGAGCTGAATATCCTCACGATCATTGAGCGCGGACAGGCGGTGCACGCCCTTTTCTGCGGCCAGCCGGCCCACAAAGCCGACGATCTTTTTCTTCCCCGTAGAGTCCCAGTTCCGGCGCAGCGCCGCCGAGCGCTTCGAGGGGTGGAAGCGCTCCGAGTCTACGCCGCGGCCCCAGTGGCGCACGTTCTTGATGTGGTGCTTCTCCAAGTCGCTGATGGTCAGTGAGGAGGGCGCGAGAGTCATTTGGCACGCGTTGTGGATGGTGCGCAGCCACTCCCACACCCCATAGGCCAGCGCGGAGGCATGGTACTTGGTGGCGAATCCCGCGACGTCCGTCTGGTACAGCGCCACTGCCGGAATGCGCAGCTGACGTGCGGAGAATGCGCCCGCAGCTCCGAGAACGAAGGGACTGGCCAAGTGAATGATGTCCGGCTTGAACTCGCGCAGCGCCTCGTCCACAGCGGAAGTGGGAACGCCGACCGGGAGCGAATCCACCAGCGGCACCCGCACGGTGGGCACGCGCACGATGGTGAACCCGAGGTAATCAGGGATCTCCTCCTGCCCATCCCGGGCACCAGGAGCGATGACGATGGCCTCGTGGCCGTGCTCGTGGAGGTATTCGAGGACACGCAGCACGGAGTTGGTCACTCCGTTGACGTTAGGCAAGAAGGATTCCGCGACGATGGCTACACGCATGCGCCCCATCATTCCTTTCCTGGGTGCTCAGCTGGTAAAGCACGTGCTAAATTCCGGTTAATTTTCCCGCTTGCCCACCAGCACGCACCGGCAATCAGGGTCGCCACAACTGCAGAGGACAGCGCTGGAATGATCGATAGCGTCCATTCTCGGCCTTCCACCTTGACTAGGTCCGGGTTGTTCTTGGCATAGAGCACCCAGACCTGCTGTCCCTCCCCCAGCCCGGTGGGATAAAGCAGGCCGGTGGGCGGGGTGTGATAGATACCCTCGGAGTCCTGGAAATCCACGAAGGTACGCAAGGTGCCGACATCCGTCACCGTGGCCAGGGCGCGCCCGGGGTTGGCGCCGATGGTGCGGTCATTGAGAAAAGGGCCGATGACCATTCCCGCCATGCCCACGAGAGCTGCGGCGTACAGCACCAGGATCAGCTGGCGTACCCGGCGCCGCGTCATTTACTGACCTACCTTGGCATTCAAAGCTTCCTGCAGCGCGCGGCGCGAGGACCTCGTGGTATGCGCCTCCACCACGGTGATGCCGGTGGAGTATTCCTTGAGTTCTGCCAAAACGTCGAGCAGCTCCTGCGCCGAGCTCACCTCGCGGTGCTCAGCACCGCAGGCTTCCGCTAGCTTGGCCACGCCCACCCCATGCGGCGTTCCAAACGCCTTCTCGAAGGAGTCGCGCAGGGGCTCGCGGCCCTGTTCGAGCACCTCGAAGATGCCGCCGCCGTCGTCGTTTGAGACGACGATGGTGAGGTTCTCCGGGCGCGGGTTGTCTTCGGGGAGGATGAGCGAAGTGGCGTCGTGGAGGAAGGTGACATCCCCCATGAGCGCCACGGTGCGCGGGGCGCGCGGGGCGTCGGCTTCGCGGGACTGGGTGGCCAGGGCGATACCGATGGCCTGCGCGACGGTGCCGTCGATGCCGGCAGCCCCGCGCGGCGAATAGGTCTCCACCCCGTCAAAAGGCAGGCCGATGAAGGACGCATCCCGCACCGCGTTGGAGGCACCTAGGACAAGGGTGTCACCAACGGCGAGGGTATCGCCCACCGCGGCGGCGACGTGGAGACCGGTAAAGCCAATCTCGGGCTGAGTAGACTCCTCACCGGTGGTCTCCGCGAGAACCTCACGAACACCGTCGGCCGCCATCTGGGCTGCGCCTTCGCAGATTTTCATCCACTCTCGCGTGGGCTCGCCGCTGGTCTTGACGGTGGTTCCTAGCTGCGCGGCCCCGCCGCGCGGGTTAGTGAAATCTTCCGTGCGGGACAGGCAGATGAGGTCGATATCGGGATCACTCAGCAGCGCCAGAACTCCACGGTGCAGGGTGGGATGGCCCACGACGATGACCTGCTCCACCTTGGTGTTGACCACGTAGTCGTTGGCGGAGACCTGAGCGCGGCGGAAGAGGTGCGCCGCGGCCGGGTGCACCGGGTGATAGGGCGCAGGTGCCGTGGGCTCGGCGATGGTGGGGACATCCTCCAGGCCTTCGACTTCCCAGGCCTCATCGCCGGCGATGACGAGCGTGTTGCGGCTGAGATCGACGGCCACCTCTCCGTGATTCGCCCACCGCGGGGTACGAGCGCGGTGCTGCGTGTAATCCGTCGGGCTACCGGGCAGCTCTTCGCCTACCAGCGGGGCATCGAGAGCCACGTTGATGTGCACCTGGCGGTCATTCAAAAAGCGCTCCGCGATAAGCGGGATATCACTCGTGCTCTCCACCTGGGTGGTCTCTGCGTACACGCCGAAGATGCCGGGCTGCTCAATAGTCTGGGAGGCCCCCGTGCCCACCAAGCGGGCCGGCCGGTCCGCGCTGATGACGGCCAGCGGGGTATGCGAGTAATGCGCCTCCACCATCGCGGGCAGGGCATTAGCCACCGCGGTGCCGGAGGTCATCACGATGCCGACGTGCCGGCGTTGGACGCGTGCCAAACCTAAAGCAGCGAAGGCGGCGGAGCGCTCATCCAGGCGGGTATGCACGCGAATATCGCTGCGCGCGAGAAGCGCCAAAGACAGCGGTGCGTTGCGCGAACCCGGGCAGATAACCACGTCGGTGAGGTGCCGCGAAAGCTGGGCCGCCAGTGCTTCGGCCAGCTGCATCGACTCCGGCTGCGCGGAGGCAGTGGGCTCGGTGTGAGATTCAGTATTAGGCATTGCCTGCACCACCCGTATCGAGCTCTTCCATGCCCGAATCGAATTGCTCGAAGAGGTCATTGATCAACCCTTCCAATTCGGCTCCCCCCTGGTCCACACGGTCCTGGACGTCCGGCGGCAGCTCCGTCGGCAGCTCCGTCGGAATATCGGTGGGGAGGTTATCCCGCGGCGAGCTCTTGGTGGTGGTCACCGTGGTGGGAACCTCGGTGGTCACGGTCTCGGTAACCGGCTCCGGGGCGGGTTTGTCAGCATCCGCTGCCGCACCGCGCCACAGGAAGAACAGCACGCCGGCGAAAACGACGGCGATAGCAGCGATGGCCGCGAAGACATAGGACAGGGCTCCCCCGCCCTTCTTCGGCTGCTCCACCTGGTAGCTGGACGGGACCGGGTCATACTGCGGCTGCTGATAGTTCTGGTCATAGCCCTGCTGATAGGGCTGACCATAGGCCTGCGCGTTCTGGGATCCGGGCTCCGGGAAGTGTTGTTGGGGACGCTGTGGCGGCTGCTGTTGGGGCGCGCCGAACTGGCGGGTTTCGTTCTCACCGGTGACGCGGCCGAACTGCCGCGTCTCGTTGTCGCCGTTGTTGTTGGTCATGGGATTTACCTTATCGTGCACCCGCGCCACTTAGCACCCGCCCGGTGGGCGTTAGTCCCGTGGAAACCTGACCCGGCGTGCCATCCGCCACAATCTTTCCGCCATCCGAACCAGACCCCGGGCCCATCTCAATAACCCGGTCAGCGCCGGCAATGAGGTGACGGTCATGATCTGCCACCACGACAGTATGGGAGGCCTCCACCAGCGAGTGCAGCTCAGCGATGAGCAGGTCGATATCGGCCGGGTGCAACCCGACGGTGGGCTCATCCAGCAGGTAGACGGTATGGCCCCGGCGCGAGTTTCGGGAGCGCTGCAGCTCCGTGGCAAGCTTGATGCGCTGCGCTTCACCGCCGGAAAGCTCCGGAGCGCCCTGGCCCAAGCGCAGGTAACCTAGCCCCACCGCTTCCAAGGTTTGCAGCGCGTGGAGGATCGGCGCTTCATCTGCAAAGACCTCCAGGGCCTCTTCCACCGTAAGGTCGAGGATGTCCGCGATGGTCCTGCCCTTCCAGCGGATGGACAAGGTGTCATCGTTATAGCGCTGTCCCTGGCAATCCGGGCACTGGGTATAGGAGCCTGGAAGGAAGACCAGCTCGACCTCGATCTGGCCGGCGCCACCGCAGGTGGGGCACTGGCCTTGCTTAACGTTGTAGGAAAAGCGCGAGACCGTCCATTTCTTCTTCTTGGCCTCCGGGGTGGCCGCGAAGAGCTTGCGCACGTTGTCGAAGAGGTTGGTGTACGTCGCCACCGTGGAGCGCGGGGTTCGGCCGATTGGCTTTTGGGTAATGGAGACCACGCGCTTGACCTGCTTCGGACAGTCCGGCCCCATGAGCATGTCATGGAGTGCGGCCAGCAACGTGGATTTGCCGGAACCCGAAAGCCCAGTAATGGCCGTAAACTGGCCGAGTCCGAAGTCCACGTCGAGGCCATCGATGGTGTGCGAGTGCACCCGGCACAGCGCGATATCACCGTGCGCCGGGCGCGCTTCGGCCTTGGGCGTGGGACGCGGGCGGGCTAAGGCACGCGCGGTGGGAGTATCTGCGGAGTCCGCCGCCTCTATGTAATCGGCGACGGGACCCGAGTACACCACCTGGCCGCCGCGCTCACCGGCGAGCGGGCCGACATCCACGATCCAATCGGCCTGCTTGACCAGTTCCATGTCGTGTTCCACCAGCAGCACCGAGTTCCCCTCCGCGATGAAGCGCCGGCACATATCAAGCACCGCGCCCCGCTCCACCGGGTGCAGGCCCGCAGAGGGCTCATCCAGGACATAGGTCACGCCATAGAGTCCAGAGCGCAGCTGCGCAGCCAGGCGCAGGCGCTGCACCTCACCGCCCGAGAGCGTGTCCGTCGGCCTATCCAGGCTGAGGTGCCCCAGGCCGAGTTCCAGTGCGGATTCAAAGGCCGGAAGGAGGGCCTTGAGGAGCAGGTCTTCGGCATCATTCGGCTGTGGCTTCTGAGCGCTTAGCAGCTCGTGGGCTTCGCTCAACGGAAGGGCATTGAATTCGTCGATCGGCAGCCCGGCGTAGGTGACCTTGAGCGCCTTCGCCGTCAGCCGGCGCCCCTGACAGGTATCGCAGCGGCGGGTTTCCATGAAGCTCAAGACGCGGGCACGCAGCGTATCCGACTTCGTCTCCGCATAGGTCTTGGTCAGGTAGCTGGCCACGGAACGCCACGTGCCCTCGTAATTGCGCTGGATCTGATCCGCCCCGCGGCGCGGCTTGACGGTTACCACCGGGCGCTCCTCGGTGAAGAGGATCCACTCGCGGTCTTTCTGCGGCAAATCCTCCCACGGTGAATCCAAGTCATAGCCCAGTTCTTGCAGAATGTCGTGGAAGTTCTTGCCCGCCCAGGCCCCTGGCCACGCAGCAATCGCGCCTTCCTCGATGCTCAAGCTAGGGTCCGGCACCATGGATGCCTCCGTGGGTTCGTGGACCACGCCGGTGCCCTGACACTCCGGACACATGCCTTCCGGGGTATTCGGGGAGAAGGAATCGGAGTACAGCCCCTCCGGGTTGTCACCGCAGCGCGAGTACAGCAAGCGCACGGAGTTAGACATGGCGGAAATCGTGCCCACCGTGGAGCGCGCACTGCTTGCCGACGCCGACTGCTGCAACGCCACCGTCGGCGGCAACCCCTCAATGCGGCCGACCTGAGGGTCCACCGCGGAGGCGATGAGGCGTCGAGCAAAGGGCGCGACGGATTCCAGGTAGCGGCGCTGGCCTTCGCCATGAATGGTGCCAAAGGCCAGCGAAGACTTGCCGGAACCGGACACCCCCGTCACGGCTACGAGCTGGCCGCGCGGAAGGTCCACATCCACGTTGCGAAGGTTGTGCAGGTGCGCGTCTCTCACGGAAATCGTCATGCCCGCCAGCCTACGCTGACCTCCGGACATGGACCGTGAGCTGTGCTTTTAAAGGTGCGGCCAGCACTGGCGCACGCGCTCAAACCACCACTCGCGGCGCTCGCCCGGCGCGGCGAGCGCGCTGAGGCGATCCGGGTCGGGGGCAAGGGCTTCGGCGCGCAGGTGACCGTCGACAAGCTCGCGCGGTGCCGTGACATCCTCGAGGAACAGCGAACCGGTGGCCAGGCCCGCGGCGGCCGGGGTGACGTCGATGTCTTCGTCGTCATAGATCTGCGGCAAGGCGGCCACGGCGGCAAGCCCCATGGAGATTCCCACCGAGGTATCCAGGGCGGAGGCCACCGTGATGTCCATGTGGCGCTCGCGCAGATGGGAAGCCACCTCGAGCACCTTGCGCACACCACCCAGCGGCGCGGGCTTGACCACGGCGACATCCGCCGCCTGCAATTCCGCCACCCGGTAGGGGTCGCTGGCCTTGCGGATGGACTCATCTGCCGCCACGCGCACGAAAATCCCGGCGCGCATGAGCTGGGTGCGCACTTCCTTGAGTTCCTCGACGGTCTGGCACGGCTGCTCCATATAGTCCAGCGGCATGAGCTCCTTGGCCGCGGTGACGGCTTCCTCGACGCTCCAGCCACAGTTGGCATCGACGCGCAGGACCGGCACGCGGCCCTGGGCTTCGATGTGGGAACGGACAGCGTGAACGCGCGCGATATCGTCCTCTAGGGTCTGTCCCTTCTCCGCCACCTTGATCTTGAAGGTGCGGCAACCGGGGTAGCGTTCCATGACCTTCGGGACCTGCTCGGCGGGGACCGCGGGGATGGTGCCGTTGACTTCTACCCACTCGCGTACGGGTTCCGGGAAGCCTTCGTAGGCGGCCTCCAGGCCGGCGGCGAGCCAGCGGGCGGATTCCTCCGCCCCGTACTCCAGGAAGGGGGCGAACTCACCCCAGCCCGCGGGGCCATCGATAAGCAATGCTTCCCGGGTCGTAATGCCACGGAACTTCACGGCGAGTGGAAGGGAGACCACGTGGGCGCGGTCAAGGACGTCATCAATGTGCATGAGGTTCATCGTACGTGTGGGGGGTTGAGCGCGACACCTGTCATAGCCGGTGTTACCTTATAACAGTAAGTGGATATAACCAGAAGAAGGATCCTCAGATGCTTTACCTTCTCATCGCACTGCTGGCCATCGCCGCAGTTGTCTACCTCATCTATAAGAAAGTCCACGCCGCGGCCTCCATCTTCGCCGTTGGCGTAGTCCTGCTCATGCTCGCCGCCCTCACTGGGCGCGCGGATTTCCGCACCACCGAAATCGAAGCCACAGGTAATGCCTTCTACGATCAGCTGCTCGTCGTGGATGCGCTATTCAAAGCACGCTTCTCCGGCATCGGCATGGCGATCATGGTGCTCTTCGGCTTCGTGTCCTATATGCGGCACATCGGTGCGGACGCCAAGACGGTCGTGGTGCTCTCCTCACCGCTCAAGCGCTTCAAAGGTTCCTACTGGCTGGTTCCGGTGGGCTTCATCCTGGGCACGCTGCTCTCGCTGGTGATCCCCTCGGCTGCAGCGCTTTCCCTTTTGCTCGTGGCCACGCTCCTGCCGGCACTCATCGCTGCGGGTCTGACCCCGCTGACCGTGGGCGCCATCGTGGTGACCTCCTCCACCATCGTGCCCACCCCACTTGAGGCCGGCCTCATCCAGGGTGCCGATCTCACCAACATGACGCCAACCGAGTTCGTCTACGGTGCTGTCGCCTACGCCACGGTGCCCACGCTGCTCATCACGGCCTTCGTCCACATGTGGTGGCAACGCCGCTGCGACAAGGCGGATGCCCGCAAGGCCGAAAGCTCCGGTGAGGTCAGCGCCGATTCGATGCACGATGACGCTACCGAGGAAGCCATCGCCCGCGCAGCCTCCCTGCCGGGTTACTACGCCGTGCTTCCGCTCATGCCGTTGCTACTCATCATCGTCTCCGCCATTCTTAACCGCTTGGGTGTCATCCCCTTTGAGGGCGGCATCCTCCCGGTGACCGTGGTCTCTTTGTTCATCGCGATGATCATCGAATCCATCCGCAAGCGCACCGTCACCGGTGCTGTGGATTCCATCTCCAGCTTCTTCAAAGGCATGGGCGAAGGTGCTGCGGGCGTCGTGGCCCTGCTGGTGGCTGCTGCTGTCCTGGTGGAGGGTATTACGCAGATGGGTGTCATCGACATGCTTATCGACGCCGCCGAGGGCTCCTCCGGCGCCGCCGTCCTCATCGTCCTCATCTTCGTCGCCGCCACCGCCGCAATGGCCGCGCTCACTGGCTCTGGCACTGCCCCCTACTTTGCTTTCTCTGAGGTGGTGCCCAACCTGGCTTCGCAGACCTCCATCCACGCCCCGCAGATGCTCACCGCCATCTGGGGTACCTCCAACCTGATGCGCCAGGTCTCCCCGGTCAACGCCGCGGTGCTCATTGTCTCCGGCGCCATCAAGGTCAATCCCATCCAATTGGTCAAGCGCACCTCCGTGCCCATGATTGTGGCGACGGTGCTCAATACGCTGTTTGCGTTCATGTTTATTGGGTAGCGGTTTTTCGCGCGGGCTCAACGTTAATCACGGAGCCCGCGGTACGTTTTGGTAAATAAGGTCCCCCAAATCCGAAAATCTGCGGGCATATTTACGAAAACGTACCAACCAACCGTGCAGGACGTACACATCGATCAAATAAGGCCCGCCTCGAAGTTTTAGGCCACTATTTGTTAGAAGCGTCACGACCACGAAGCCAAGCCTCCTGTCTGCCGTACAATTGCCCAGACAATGAATCCCATTAAGCGTTAAGGAGGAGCCATGCTACTTGCTGAAGCATTGGCCGAGCGCGCCCAGGCGCAGGAGCGCCTGAACTCGCTGAGTGACCGGCTCGCGGCGACGGTCCGCATTCAGGAAGGCGATGAACCGGATGAGAACCCGACGGATCTCCTCCGTGAGCTGGAAGGCGTGACCAAGCGCATCGATGAGCTCGTCATCGCCATCAACGCTACGAACACGGCCACCGCGTTCGACGATGAGATCACGCTCATGGAAGCGCTGGCGCTGCGTGATGGTCTGCTGCGCAAGCGCCGCATCTACCAGGGATTGGCAGAGCGTGCGGGTGCGCGCCACGACCGTTACTCCCGCTCGGAGATCAAGTTCGTGGCCACGGTGCCCGTGCCGAAACTGCGCGAGCGCGCCGATGATCTGGCCCGCCAGTACCGCGAGCTAGATACCCGCATCCAGCAGCTGAACTGGAATACGGAACTGATAACTAAATAAGGTCTGCCGCTAGTTGTGCCGCATTCTTGCGGCGCTTTCGCTTTGTGTCGCATTTTTGCGGCACGTCATGTCGCGCGTCAAGCGCGCGACGGTAGCCCACACCCTTCGCAGCGAGCGCAACCCTTACTGGGCAGGGAAGAGCCCAGTGCTTCTCAGGCGCCTTCGTAGCGCAAGAAGGCAGGGAGGTTCGATTCCGTCCCACTGTATGGTGTACCGCGCTGGTACGGAGTACACGTGCACATTGACGGGGATAATCCCGCAGTATTGTTTATTGTTTATCACCGCCGCGCTGGGCGGAGAGTGTGGGTGAGGGTTTGGGAATGGGGACTATACTTCCGGCGCACCGCTTTCCAATTAAGCTGGTGTGCCATGAGCGAGCAGAAAAACTACAGCACCGATAATCCTTTCAAGCCGGAACTCTGGCGCCCCGTTGAGGGCTTTGAAGACCTGACGGATATCACCTATCACCGGCTCATCAGTGACGGTCCAAAGCCCCAGCGCAAGGACGGCATCGTCCGCATCGCCTTCGACCGCCCCGAGGTGCGCAATGCGTTTCGTCCGCACACGGTGGATGAGCTTTATCGCGCGCTGGACCACGCGCGTCGCACCCCGGATGTCGGCACGGTATTGCTGACCGGCAACGGGCCTTCCCAGAAGGACGGCGGCTGGGCGTTTTGTTCCGGTGGTGACCAGCGCATCCGCGGCCGCTCCGGCTACCGCTACGCCACGGAGCACGCGCATGATGACGCGACTGCCGATGAATCCACCGTGGACACCGCCCGCGAGAAGGTTGAGGGCGGCCGCCTGCATATCTTGGAGGTCCAGCGCCTCATCCGCACCATGCCCAAGGTGGTCATCGCCGTGGTCAACGGTTGGGCCGCCGGCGGCGGGCACTCCCTGCACGTGGTGTGCGATATGACCATTGCCTCCCGCCAGGAGGCCCGCTTCAAACAGACTGACGCCGACGTCGGCTCCTTCGACGCCGGCTATGGCTCGGCCTACCTGGCCAAGATGGTGGGCCAAAAGTACGCCCGCGAGATCTTCTTCTTAGGCCGCACCTATGACGCACAGCGCATGTATGAGATGGGTGCGGTCAACGAGGTAGTTGACCACGCCAATCTGGAGGACGCCGCCATCCAGATGGGGCGCGAAATCAACATGAAGTCCCCCACCGCCCAGCGCATGCTCAAGTTCGCCTTCAACCTCACCGATGACGGCCTCATGGGCCAGCAAGTCTTCGCTGGAGAAGCCACGCGCCTGGCCTACATGACAGACGAGGCCGTCGAAGGCAAGGAATCCTTCTTGGAAAAACGCGAGCCCAACTGGGATGACTTCCCGTACTACTACTAATCGTCATTCCTCGAGGAGAATCCACAGTGCTGTATTTCGCCATTGCCCTCGCGGCCATCGCGCTCATTGCCGTCATCGCATCGCGAGTGTGGATGTTACGCCGCATCCAGCAGGCTCAGAGGGACGGTGAGCGCCCCTTCGATCAGGAGGATGAGCTCATCAACCCCTATGAGCACCGCGGGCGGTAACCTAACTAACCGTGACTGCCCTCTCTCCTCTGCCTGTCAATCCACATGACCCCGCCGCCATCCTCCCTGATCTGGAAGCGGCCATCGCAGGACAAGCCACCTTCCTGCCCGTCCCGGCGGAGGACCGCACCCGCGCGCAGCTCCTGCGCAACCACATGCGCGCAGGAGAACCCATTAACTCCTCCATCGCGCTGGTCATGGCCACCTCCGGGTCCACGGGCACGCCGAAAGGCGCGCAACTCACGGCCGCCAATTTGGTCTCCAGCGCCGATGCCACGCACCGCGCTCTCGGCGGCACCGGCCAGTGGCTGCTAGCCATGCCCGCCGCCCATATCGCGGGAATCCAGGTATTAATCCGCTCGCTCGTCGCGGGTGTGGAGCCGCTCTGCCTTGACCTGTCGGAAGGTTTTTCCATCCCCAATTTCGCCCGCGCCGCGCACGAGCTGGCCGCCACCGGGGATCGCTCATACACGGGCCTGACCCCGATGCAGCTGGCCAAGGCCATGGATTCGCTAGAGGGAATCGAGGCCCTGCGCACCTTTGATGCCATTCTCGTCGGGGGTGCTGCCACCCACCCACAGTTGTTGGAGTCAGCGAAGAAGCTGCGCATCACCATCGTCACCACCTACGGTTCCTCGGAGACTTCCGGTGGCTGCGTCTACAACGGACAGCCACTGGATAGCGCTCTTGTTCGCATCGGCGACGAGGGGCGCATTTACCTTGGCGGGCCCATGATTGCGCAGGGCTACCGAAACGTGGACTCAGATGCCTTCGTGGCCGATGAGTCCGGCACCTCGTGGTTTGCTACCTCCGACGCCGGCGCGCTTCACGACGGCCACCTCACCGTCACCGGGCGCCTCGACAACATCCTGAACACCGGCGGGCTCAAGCTCCACCCAGAGCAGCTCGAGCAGCACATCCTGCACGTGCCGGGAGTGGACGGCGTGTGCGTGGTCGGCATCCCCCACCCACGCTTGGGACAGATGATCGTCGCTGCCTATACCGGATGGGCGGATGTCGGCGATATCCTTGTGGCTCTCGACGATAGTGGCCTTCCCCGGTGGCACATCCCCAAGGACTTCAAGCGCCTGGCCCAGCTCCCCACCGCCGGTCCCGGCAAGGTTGACCGCCTCGCCGTCACCCGGCTGTGGAGCGCCTAAACCTCCGCTTCGCTGATGCTGCGTACGGCGATACCGCGCGCAGCGGATTCCCCGATCGGGAAACTCGAACCGCCGTCGACGGCAACCTCGAGCACACCCGCGACCGAGGGGGCAACGACGGTCAATTCCGCTCCCGGCCGCACTCCATATTTATCCAGGTAGCGCAAAAATTCGCCGTCAGCGTCAGTGACCTGCTCCACGGTGACGGGGGTCTGCGCGGGGACGTCGATAAGCGTAATGCGCGAGACCGGCTCGGCAGTGCCGTCCGGGGCAGGTATGGGATCACCATGCGGATCGCGGGCGGGGTTGCCCAGGAAAGAATCGAGACGTTCAACGAGCCTGTCGGACGTCGCGTGCTCTAGCATTTCTGCCTCATCGTGCACCTCATCCCAGGTATAGCCCAGAGTGCGCACGAGGAAGGTTTCCAGGAGTCGATGCCGGCGCACCATTGCCACAGCCAGCCGCCGGCCTTCCTCAACAAGCCGAACACCGAAGTAGCGTTCGTGTTCCACCAGCCCCTTCGCGGCCAGGCGCTTGACCGCCTCCGAAGTAGTGGGCAGTTTCTGCCCCGCCGCTTTGGCTAGATCCCCGAGCGGCATCGCGGTATTAGCGCCCTCTTTCTCCTCATAGGTCCAGAGGATCTTGAGGTAGTCCTGGGTGCGTTCGGGCAGCTCACTGATGTGCATACCCCCCATCGTAGTTCAGCCTATTGCTTCCAAAGGTTTCAGGACTTATGCCCTTTCAAGTTCAATCTATTGAACATCGACATTCACTTTTAATAAGAGAGGTTTCCCGTGAAGAAACTTATTGCGCTTCCCCTCGCTTCCCTCGTGGCTGCCACCGCGCTGACTGCCTGCACCAGCAGCGACTCCGCCGAAGCCCAGGACGACAATCTGACGATCTTCGCCACGACCGGTTACTTGGCTGATGCGGCCGCCAACATCGCCCCGGACGCCGACATCACCACCATGGTCGGCCCCGGCGGCGATCCACACACCTACCAGCCCACCACGCGCGATATTGAAAAGATGCAGGACGCCGACCTCGTCCTCTGGAATGGCCTTCACCTCGAGGCGCAAATGGTGGACCAGCTCTCCTCCCTCGGTGAGAAGCAGCTAGCTGTCGGCGAACAGCTCGATACTGCTGACCTCCTGCCGTGGCCCGAGCAAGGCGACAAGGGCGAAAAACTCTACGACCCGCACATCTGGAATAGCCCCGAGCTGTGGAGCCAGGTCGTCGATCACATCGGCACCAAACTCGGCGAAATCGACTCTGACAATGCCGAAGAGTACGCCGCGGCCGCCGATGAATATGAAGACAAGATTGCAGCCGCGCACGACAAGGCCGCTAAGGAACTCGAAAGCGCCTCCCCGCGCGTTCTTATCACCGGCCATGACGCCTTCAACTACTTCGGCAAGACCTTCGACTTTGAAGTCCAAGCCACCGACTTCGTGACCACCGAAGCCACCAAGTCCGCCACTGAGATCTCCGAGCTCGCGGATACCATCGCGGAGAAAAAGGTCCCCGTTATCTTCCAAGATAACCAGGCGAACCCACAGGCCATCACTTCTCTCAAGGAAGCCGTAGAATCCCGCAACTGGACAGTCACCATCTCGGATGAGGAGCTCTTTGCCGATACCCTCGGCCCGGAAGCCCCCACCGATACCTACCTCGGAGCCTTTGAGCACAATGCTAGCGCCGTGGCGAAAGCACTGAGCTAATGCTCCACGTTGAAAACCTCACCGCCGGCTATCCCCGCACGCCGGTGCTTCACGACGCCACCTTCACCCTCACCCCCGCGACCATCACCGGACTGGTAGGCGCGAATGGGTCGGGAAAGTCCACTCTGGTCCGCACGCTGGTCGGGCTCCTTCCGCCACTAGCCTGCGGGTCGATGACCTTCGATGGCGTCGATCTTGCGCATTTTCGGCAGCGGCTCGGGTACATGCCACAACATGCGAATATCGACTGGAGTTACCCTGCCACCGCCTTCGACGTTGCCCTGATGGGCCGCACCGCCGGGCTGCGCTGGTGGCAGTGGCCCAGCCGCGCTGACAAAGACGCCGCCCACGCAGCACTTGCTCGCACCGGAATGCAGGCACACGCGCAACTGCCAATTTCCGCGCTATCTGGTGGGCAGCGCCAGCGCGTGTTGTTGGCGCGCACGCTCGTTAGCGATCCGGAATTCATCATCCTGGACGAGCCCTTCGCTGGTGTTGATGCCGCAAGTCAGCGCGCCATCATGGATGTACTCAAGGAACTGCGCGACAACGGCGTGACCATCCTGCTGGTGCACCACAACCTGGCGGAAGTCGCCGACTTTTGCGATGAGGTCCTCATGGTCGGCCACGGCCGGCTCGTTGCTGCTGGCCCCACCGAACAGGTTCTCACAGAGTCCGCCATTGCCGATATGTTTTCCCTGCCATCATGAACCCACTCGAGCTTCTTCAGAACTACACCTATACCCAGGCACTCCTGGGTACCGTGCTGATCGGTGGCTGCGCCGGCGCGCTCGGCCCATTGGTATATGTTCGCCGCACCAGCCTGCTGGCCGATGCCATCTCGCATTCTTCCCTGCCCGGCCTGCTCACCGCCTTCCTCGTGGCCACCGCCATTGGCTGGGACGGGCGAAACGTCTGGCTCCTTGCTTGTGGAGCCCTGCTCACCGGAACGCTTGCGGTGGTCTGTATTCACCTCATCCCGCGGTTGACTCCCCTGGGGCAAACCACTGCGATGGCGGCCACGCTGACCACGTTTTTCTCGGTAGGCATGCTGCTCATGCAGTATATTTCCCGCCGACCATTGCCTGGCAAGGCCGGAATCCAGGATTATTTGCTGGGAAATGCCTCCACGCTCACTCGCGCGGATGTGCGCTCCACACTCATCATCGGTGGCTGCGTGCTGCTTTTTCTTTTCCTCATTCACACCCGGCAGGCCGCGGTCACCTTTGACTCAAGTTTTGCCCAGGTAGCCGGCATTCGCGCCTCGTTCCTCAACGCGGCTAGTTTCTTCGCCCTCACCGCCATCACGGTGCTCGGTGTCAAAGTCGTCGGCGTGGTACTCATGGTCGCCGTAGTCATCAGCCCTGCCGCCGCTGCCCGCCCCTGGACCACGCGCTTGCTACCTTTCATCGCGCTCTCCGGGTTCCTCGGCGCGGCCACCGCTGCTCTCGGCTGCTATGTCTCCATTGCGCACGGCCCGCTGCCCACCGGTCCGGTCATCGTCCTGGCTCAGGCAGCGCTCGTCACCATCAGCCTCCTCAGCAGAAAGCTCGCCTCATGACCCTCGCCGCCACTGCTTGTCTCCTTGCTGTCCTGACTGCCTTAGCCTGTGCTATCCCCGGCACCTTTGTTGTCCTCAAAGGCCAGGCCATGCTTATCGACGGCATCGGCCATGCCGTCCTTCCCGGGATTGCCATCGGTTACCTCTTTACCTCCGATCTGGATTCGCCCGTGCTGCTCGCTACCGCGGCTGCCGGCGCCTTGGTAGTAGCGTTGGGGACCGATGCGCTCCAGCGAAGCCCACTGGTGACTGCTGATTCCGCCCTCGGGTTGGTCTTTCCCGCCCTGTTTGCCGCCGGAGTCATCTTGATCTCCACGCACATGAGCCACGTGCACCTTGATGTCCACGCGGTTCTCGTCGGTGATCTCAACCTCGCGGCCTTCTCCAACCCTAACTATTGCTACATCATGGCCGCAGTGCTGGGTATCAATGCTCTCTTCCTCGCCCTTACACTGCCGCGTTTGTCCGCCACGACTTTTGACGCCGATTTTTGTGCCGCACGCGGGGTGCCCACGCGCGTTCTTCACGTCATTTTTATGACCGTGGTTGCCTGCACTGCCACCGCCGCTTTTCACGCTGCCGGTGCCATGCTGGTCATCGCGCTCATGGTATTCCCGACGATGACCGCGCGACTGCTTACTCAGCGCGTGCCCACGCTGGTGTTGACTGCCTGTGGCGTTGCCGCGATCAGCGCAGTCGTTGGATTTTGGGTTGCCTATGTCCTCGACGCAGCTACCTCTGCCGCAATGACAGTCACCAATGCCGTCGTTTTCGTCGCGGTGCTCATTATCTACCGCCTTCGCCAACGCACCAGCTCATTGCCGCAGCGAACCACACCAGTGGCACAATAGTGAGCATGTCTGCCTTTTCCGCCACTCCTGCCGATTGGCTCCAGGGTGCTCGCCCGCATACCTGGGCCAATGCCTTTGCTCCCGTTATCGCTGGTACCGGCGCTGCCGCCGCGGCGCATGGTTTGCACTGGGGCCGGGCGTTGCTGGCACTCATCGTGGCCTGGGCTCTTATCATCGGCGTGAACTACGCCAACGACTACTCCGATGGCATCCGCGGCACCGATGATGACCGCACCGGCCCCCAGCGCCTCACCGGCGGCGGGCTGGCCAAACCACAGCACGTCAAGTTCGCCGCCTTCGCTTGCTTCGGCGTGGCCGCCATCGCGGGAATTTCGCTCTCCCTGGCTGCCAACGCAGCTTGGTTCATCCTCGTCGGCGCCGTGTGTATCGCCGGCGCCTGGTTCTATACCGGTGGCAAGAACCCCTACGGCTACCGCGGGTTCGGAGAAATCGCCGTTTTCATTTTCTTCGGACTCGTCGCCGTCCTGGGCACCGAGTACACGCAGGCCGGCCGCATCACGTGGACGGGCCTTGCCTTAGCCGTGGGTATCGGCGGTATGAGTGCGGCGGTAAACCTGGCCAATAACATCCGGGACATCCCCTCCGATAAGGCCACCGGCAAGATCACTTTGGCGGTGCGCCTGGGTGATAAAAAGTCCCGCACGCTATTCATGACACTCTTGCTGCTGCCGGTACTACTCACCATCGGCCTAGCCTTCGATTCCTGGGCCGCGCTCGCTTCGCTGCTCTACTTCCCCCTCGCGCTGGGCGCTATCCGCACCGTCAACCGCGGCGCACGCGGCCCGAAACTCATCCCAGTACTTGGCATGGCCGGCCGCGCGATGCTGGTGTGGGCGGTTATCAACGCTGTAGCGCTGGCCCTGGTTTAACCACCGATTTAGCGGCCGGCCAGCTCCTCTTGGACCCACTTCTTGTGGGCCTTGCGCTGCGCGGAGTACTCCGCCAGCGTCTGAGTGGCTTCCATGCGCCACGTGGAGAAGATCAGCATGGACAGCGGCAGCGCCACAAACAACGCCAACAGGGCGGAGACCAGCAGCGGAAAGGTCCCGAGAACCGCCATGGCCAGCAGCTGAATCACCCCGGTGAGCACAATGAACAGCACCACGCGGGCAGCCCCGTACTTCCACAAAGCGACGCGGGAGCGGCGCTTGAGGGCCGGATCCGGCTGGGGTGGTTCGGGGTTCTGGGAAGTGTTGGTGGTGTTTTCTGTCTGACTCATAATTCTCACTTTTGCTTTGCGGGCATTCCGTAGAATACAACGCATGGGTCGATTGATACTACTACTCTTGTTTGTCCTCGCGGCGGTCCTCGTATGGAAGGCCTTTGGTCCGTCGAGTTGGAATAAGAAGGTGCAGCAGACACAGCAGCCGCAGCGCCCCGCAATCAAGGGCCCAGACGATGACGAAGAGTTCCTGTGGAACCTAGAGAAGCAGCGCTTCAAAGAGCGCCGCGCCAGGGAGCGGGAGGCAGAGCGCCAAGAAGAAGAGCGCCGCCGGCGCTCACAGGGTTCACAAGGTTCCCAGAAACCCAAGGCCACCGAGGACAAAGACGATAAAGGCAAAGGAGCCGACGAAGCCTAAGCCTTCGGCTCGAAGGTCATCTCGAGATCGAGCGCTTCAGCCACCGCCATCACCTTTTCCCAGCGCACGCCAGAGCCGCCGTGCTCGATAGTGTGCAGCGTGGAGCGCGAAATCCCGGCCTTCTCAGCCAGCGCCTGCTGCAAGATACCGAGTTCTCGGCGGCGCTGCGCAAAGCCCTCACCGAGAGCGATGAGCTGCGGGTTATCGCCCGCCGGCTTGCCCTGCTTGTGCCGCGGCTTAGGGGTCTCCGCCATTTAGTTCAGCCCCGCATAGGAGTGCAGGCCGGAGACAACCATGTTGATGAAGAACAGGTTGAAGATCATGAGCAGCATCGCCGCGATGTTGATATACGGCGCGGCCTTGCGGAAGGCCGGCGTCGCGCGGGCGTGCAGGTAGGCGGCGTAGAGGATCCAGGTGGCAAAGGAGACGGTCTCCTTCGGGTCCCAACCCCAGTAGCGGCCCCATGCGGACTCGGCCCAAATGGCGCCCAGCACAATACCCAGGCCCAGGGTCGGCAGCGCCACCACGCCCAAGCGATAAGCCAAGCGGTCCAGCTTCTTCGCCGAAGGAAGCGGGCGGGCAAGCGCACCGAAGAAACCAGACTCATTACCCTTCGGCTGGAATTCACGCAGCACGCTGAGCAGAGAGGCAATACCGGAGACCACGCCGATGGACGCGCCGAGTGAAACCACGGTGACGTGAATCGGCAGCCAGTGAGACTGCAGTGCCGGGACCACCGGAGCGGATTCCGCATAAAGCTTGGTGGAGCCATAGAACATCAACGCCAGAATCGGCGTGAGCAGCCACGGCCACAGGGTGCGCCACTCCTTGCGCTGCATGGCAATGGTCGCCACCACCATGGCGCCGGCGGTCACCATGAGCACGTACTCGTAAAGGTTGCCAAACGGGAAGCGCCCCGTTGCCAGACCGCGCAGCACAATGGCCGCCAAGTGTAAGGCGATACCCAACCACAGGAGCATCTGCGTCATGCCGCCGAGCTTGTCGGCGTTCTCCCGCTTCTTCGCCAGATCCGCATCTAGGTCAGCATCGGGACCAGCGCTGGCTGTCGGGGGGACGTCGCCAAGCACGGCACTGTCTGCCGAGGCCCCCACGCTGGCGAGTTCGCGCTGCTGCGCCACAGCACTCGTGCGGGAGCGCATAGCCTCGATGATGCTGTGCATCCGGCCGTAGTAGACCAGGGACAACACCAAGGCGAGAGCATAAACGACGAACGCGGTTTGCACCGCGATGTCGGAAAAGTTGGACAGATTTTGATCAACCTGCATGAGTGGGAAACCTTGCCTTCACAATCGTGCCTACACCGTGCTTCACGCACGAGGCTGCATGAGCGGAGAGATTTATGGTGCTCATAAGAGTACCCCCCCTTCCCAGCAGTATCCAACTTTTGACGGATACACTCCGCGCCTTTAGTCGGCGGAGTAGAGCTCGTCTTCCTCCACCTCATCGGGATCCGGCAACTCCAAGAGCTCGCGGTGAAGCTTATGGAATTCCTCAGACCAACCCGCGCGGTCGGTGCGGGCAAGACCGCCCATCTCGATGTCGGTGCCGCCGTTGGCGCCAGGTCGGATGCGCACCCACACGCGGCGGCGCTTAATCACCAGCGAGCCAACCAGCGATACCAGCATGACCAGAGCGGACACCAGAACCCAGCTTTGGAAGGGGTCATAGGAAACCTGGTAGTTCGCGAACTCGGAGGCGCCATCGAAGGTGATCTTCGTGCCGTCGTCCAGCGTGACCGATTCACCTTGGTTCAGGTTGACGCGGTCGATCTTTTGCAGCTGCCCCGAATGGACCAGGCTGGTGTCAAGGGAAAAGAGGGACTGCGGGGTACCCGTGTCCAGGCCGGCATCGCCGCGGTAGATATCGATAGCCACGGCTGGGTCCAGCATCGCCGGGTAGGAAGACTGCAACAGCTTGCCGCTCTCGCCGGACCACTCGGCGGTCGGGGCAAACAGGCCCTGGATGGCGATCTGGTTCTGGCGGCGCTCAAACAGGTCCGGGTACATGCCCGCCGGCGGGTCGAAACGCATGACACCCGAGGACAGGAAGAACGTGGTGTCATTGGGCTGAAATTGGATGGTCTGCGTGCGCTTCTCGCCGTTGGGCCACTCCACCGTCATCGTCGGCGCAAAACCGTGGCCCTGCAGATAAACGCGGTTATTCTCAATGCGCAGCGGGTGATTGACCTGCAGCTGGTAGTCTTCCCAGGTCTCCGGATCCGTGAAGATATCGTCGCCTGCGGCATAGGACACGTTCGAGGTGAACATCTCCGCCTGGCCATTGGGCAGGTAGTCCGCGGTGAAGTCGTGGGCCTTAAAGCAGAAGGGGTGCAGGCCGGTGCCGTCGAACAGCGGGCCGGCGCGGAAGGAGTCATAGACAGAGGTTGATGTATTACAGAATTCCGTGGACTGTGGCTGTTCCTGGGTCTGGCCCTGGGAGTTCTTCTCCGTCACCACGATGACCTGGCCTTCATAGTGCACCAGGCGCCCGGCTGCCATGGTCAGCAGGATAGCCACCAGCGCGATGTGGAAGATGAGGTTGCACAGCTCGCGGGCATAACCGCGCTCCGCGGAGAAGGACTGCGCACCCGCACGGTCCTTGTCTGGGGAGACCTCATTGACGCGCCACTTCTTCAACATGGTTTTGGTGGCAGCCGCGATCTCCTCCGGGGATTTCTCCGAATGCCCGGTGGCGTTCAGCGGCATCTTATTCAAGAACTTCGGCGCGCGCGTCGGTGGGGTGCGGTAGGCCTTGTAGTGATCCCAGGAGCGCGGGATGATACAGCCCACCAGAGAAATCATGAGCAGGACGTAGATGGCCTGGAACCAGACGGAGGAGAAGACGTCGAAAAGCTGCAGCTTATCGTAGATCTCCGCCACCTTGCCGTTGGTCTCAATGAAGTCATTGACATTGGACTCATTGAGCGAGCGCTGCGGCAGGAGCGAGCCCGGAATGGCAGCAATGGCCAGCAGGAAGAGCAGCGCCAGCGCGGTGCGCATACTGGTCAGCCAGTGCCAGGCCTTGCGGATGTATCTCACGAAAAATTCTCCTTTAAATCAGCGTCGCGCCATAGGACACGGTCCACTGGCGGATGGCGTTGATGAAATCTCCCCAGAGCCCGGTCAGCAGCGCCAGACCGACGAGGATCATGGCGATGCCCCCGAGAATCTGGATGGTCCGGGAGTGCGTGCGCATCCAGGTCACGGTGCGCATGGCTTTGGCGGAGCCTAGTGCCACGAGTAGGAAGGGCAGGCCGAGGCCCAGGCAGTAGCCGATGATCAGGATCGTGCCGCGCAGCGCGGTGGTTCCTTCGGTGCCGACGGAGACGGACAAGATCGCTGCCAAGGTGGGGCCCAGGCACGGGGTCCAGCCCAGGGCGAAAACCCCGCCGAGCAGGGGCGCGCCCAGCCATGTGGTCCAGCGCCGCGGTGCCATGCGCGTGTCCTTCTGCAGCACCGGCACCACGCCCATGAACACCACGCCCATAAGAATGGTGATGATGCCACCGGCGCGCATGAGGGTGTCCGCGTTGAGGGTCAGCGCCGAAATGGCACCGAAAACCGACACCGTAGCGAGGACAAACACGATGGTAAAGCCCAGCACGAAGAGTGCTGCGGCACCGACCACGGCCCAACGCCGGCGCTTGCCGACGCCCACCCCCAGCTCCTCGTCATAAC
The DNA here is from genome assembly GCF_001813175.1 of Corynebacterium sp. HMSC069E04. Lineage (NCBI taxonomy): Bacteria > Bacillati > Actinomycetota > Actinomycetes > Mycobacteriales > Corynebacteriaceae > Corynebacterium > Corynebacterium sp. HMSC069E04. Next base: position 54,120 of record NZ_KV811686.1, read on the forward strand.
TAACCTCTCCGCCCACCACGGAGGCGAGGTAGGAGATATAACCCGGAACCAGTGGAACCACACATGGCGAGGCGAAGGAGACTAACCCGGCCACAGCGGCGGCGAGCACTCCGATAAGGAGCGGGCCGGACACTGCGGCATCAGCAAAGCTTTGTCCCACGCCGTCAGCGGCAAGGATCACTGTTCTTTCTCCAGCTCGTCGACGACCTCGAGGACATCCTTCTCCGTGATCTCCGTCAGGAAGACCGCCGCGGGGCGGTGCTGCTTATCCAACACGATGGTGGTGGGCACCACGGAGGTGGGAACGCCGCCAAGGGCCGCGGCCGTCTTGAAGGGCGGATCGTAGATGGAGGGGTACTCCAGGCCGTTATCGGCCATGAAGTCCCGGGAGATCTCCGGGTTGAAGTCCTTGACGTTGATGCCTAGCACGGTGCCGACCTTGCGCTTTTGCAGCTCCGAGTGGATGGCCTGGAGGTCATCTGATTCGGAGCGGCACGGCGCGCACCACTGGCCCCAGGAGTTGAGGACGACGATCTGATCCTGAAAATCTGAGAGCTTGATCGTCGTGGACTCATCCCGCAGGTCCTCACCGGAGAAATCCTTGAGTGGTTTGCGGTCTGCTTCCTCGTAACGAATGGTGGTCTGCCCGCCGGGTGAAATGAACTCGAAGGTGCCGCCGGAAGCAACGGCGTTCTGTGCATTCTCCTCGCTCTGTGTACAGCCAGCTAAGGCAAACACAGCAACGACACCGGCCACGGCGGCGCGGATAGTTCTGTGCGCCATTAGATGTCCTGTGCCGGTTCGGAGTAGAAGATATCGATGATCTCGCGGTTGCGGTAGACCAACGAGGTCACCGAGGCGAGAGCACATTGGCGGTCCCACGGCGCGTGGGCCAGGCGCTTGCCCAACACGGTGCGCTGCACCATGACGATGGGCAGCTGGTGGGACACCACGATGGCCTCGTGCCCCTCAGCCTTGGAACGAGCGCGCTCAGCGGCGTCCATCATGCGCGCGGCGATCTCCTCGAAAGGCTCGCCCCACGAGGGCTCAAGCGGGTTGACCATGAGCGGCCAGCGCTGCGGGTTCCACAGCTGCGAGTTCCAACCCTTGGTGCGCAGGCCCTCGAAGCGGTTGCCGGACTCGATGACGCCCTTGTCGACGTCCACCTCCAAGCCCGTCACCTGCGCAATCGGCAGCGCGGTTTCCTGCGCGCGCTGCAGCGGCGAGGCCGCCAGGTAGGTCACGTCATGGCCCTCAAAGGCTTTCGCCGTGCGTGCGGCCATGGAATGCCCACGGGAGGACAAGTGATAGCCCGGGATGCGCCCGTAGAGGATCTTATCCGGGTTATAAACCTCGCCGTGGCGGACGAAGTGGACGATGGTGGTGGACATATGCCTGTGTCTATCCCCTCAACATGGTTGGTTTAGTGCGGGCGCTGCGCGCTGGCAGCGGCCTGGGCGGCAGGCTTGAGAGCTGCCTCGATTACCTCAAAATCTTTGTCCGTGAGCGCATCAGACACAAACCAGGTCTCGAAGGCTGACGGCGGGACGTACACGCCGCCCTCCAGCAGTGCGTGGAAGAAGGGCGCGAAACGCCAGGTATCGGCGGCCTGCATATCGGCGAAGTTGCGGCCCTGGCCCTCGGCGAAGCGGATGGAGAACATCGTCTCTGCGCGCTGGATGTGGTGTGCCACGCCGGCGGCATCAAGCGCCGCCGTTATCAGGCCGGTCAGGCGGTCCGCGTTGGCCTGCAGGCGCGGGTACAGCTCTTCGTTTGCGAGCTCCAGTGATGCTAGGCCGGAGGCCATCGCTACCGGGTTACCGGACAGCGTGCCCGCCTGGTAGACGGGGCCCGACGGTGCCAGCGAAGCCATCACGTCGGCGCGTCCACCGAAGGCAGCAGCCGGCAGGCCGCCGGAGACCACCTTGCCGAAGGTCACCAGGTCACCCGCTACCCCATCGACGCCGAACCAGCCCTTGTAGGAGGTACGGAAGCCGGTCATGACTTCATCGAGGATGAGCAGGGCGCCGTCGGCATGCGCGATCTCCTTGAGTGCGGCATTGAAGCCCTCCTCCGGGGCCACGGTGCCCATGTTGCCGGCGGCTGCCTCGGCGATGATGCAGGCGATCTCTCCCGGATGCGCGGCGAAGGCCTCGCGGACGGCGTCGAGATCGTTGTAGGGGACGACGATCGTGTCCGCGGCCGATGCACCCGTAACACCCGGGGAATCCGGCAGCGCGAAGGTGGCCACGCCGGAGCCAGCCGACGCCAACAGCGCGTCCACGTGGCCGTGGTAGCAGCCCTCAAACTTCAGGACCTTGGCGCGGCCGGTAAAACCGCGGGCCAGGCGCACGGCGGACATGGTGGCCTCGGTACCGGAGTTGACCAGGCGTACCTGCTCCACGGCGGTGCGCTTGACGATGTGCTCCGCCAACAGCGTCTCACCCTCGGTGGGCGCGCCGAAGGAGAGGCCGTCGGCAGCCGCCTTCTGCACCGCCTCCACGATGGTCGGGTGGGCGTTGCCGTGGATCATCGGGCCATAGGAACTAACCAGGTCGACGTACTCGTTGCCGTCGATATCCCAGAGGCGCGAGCCTTCACCGCGCGCGATGACGCGGGCTTGGCCACCCACGGATCCGAAGGCGCGGACCGGGGAATTCACACCGCCCGTGGTGACCTTGGTGGCGCGCTCGAACCACTCGGCGGACTGGGACGTATTCTGCTGGTTTAGCTGGCTGGAGTTAGGCATAGCCCACATTGTATCGGTTTTAGCCCTATACAAAAGTTGGAGTCCCCTCGTGTCCCACGGTCGCTCCTCCAAAGCCTCGCGCGCGCCCTCGACACGCTCGCGCTGCGCACCCGCCACTGTGGCGCTATGCTGGCAGCACACTGTTGATTCTGCCTTTCTTTATTTCGGCGCTGGGGTGCGCTGCGGAGAGGCACTACTTAAGGGGGGATTCCCATGGCTTCACGCCGATTTCTTATCATTCTTGCCTGCCTTCCGCTGTCTGCCTGTGCCACCACGCAGGCAGAAACCGCTCCGCGAAGCGAGCCCGGTCCCATTACCTCGGCCCCACCGACGTCCTGGGAGCCGAATGCCCTACCTCAGCCGGTCAACCGCTTGGGCGACACCACCTCCATCGCGCCAGCCCCAGCCGAACCAGAACCTGAAGCCCAGGCACCAGCTCCCGCACCCACGAAGGTTGAGGCACCAGCACCACAGGTAGAAACCGTTACGCTCCGTGCCCCAGCGCCAGCGCCAGCGCCCGCACCAGCACCGCACCCGGCCCCGCCACAGAGCCCCAAACCCAAGTTTGAGCTTCCCAAACCCCCGCACATTCCCATCCCGCCGGAAGTCCAGGAAGGGCTCGACCACATACCTACGCTTCCCCCGCTGCCCAAAGCGGAGGAGATCTACATCGACGTGCCCTTCTAAAACCTCTAAGGGTAGACCCTGATCTACCTCCTATATTCCCCCGCTGCGCATGACAAGAAACATGTCCGAGAGTTAACCTGAACCCGATTTCAATGACGGCGTTAACCTGACAGTAAGGGATTCATGAATAAGAAAGCTCTCGGCATCACTGCTGGCGCTATCGCTGCGGTTCTCCTCGCAGGCGGCGGTGGAATGTACGCACTAACCAGTGGGTCATCCGATATTCAGCTCACCGCAACCGATGTCACGACAACCGCCAAAGAAGACCTCATCAGTTCCGTCTCCGCCACCGGCACGGTTTCTGCCGAGCGCCAACTCTCGCTGACCACCTCGCTGACCGGCCCCATCCAGTCCTTGGACGCGAAAGTGGGTGACCGCGTCGAGGCCCAACAGTTGCTCGGCCGCATGGACACCACCGAAACCGAGCGTGAGCTCGAGGCCCAGCGCACCTCCCAGGAGGCAGGCAAGCTTGAGGCCGTCCATCAGATTGAGGACGCCCAGCTGCAGCTGCGCCAGCTTCAGGATTCCCTCGACCAAGGCCTCAACCCCGAGGTCAACAGCGCCCAATCCGCCGTGAACTCGGCGCAGACCGAATACGCCGAAGCACAGCGCAAGCTCGATGAAGCCTTGGCCACCAAGGGCGACCGCCCCGAGATTGCAGAGGCCCGCGCCGCCGTCGAGCAAGCACGTTCTGGTGTGCGCGATGCGGAGTCCAAGTCTTTCCAGTCCGCACTGGCCTCCCTCGGCACTGCCACCGAGGATCCCTCCGGCCTCAACACCGCCAGCGCTTTCTTGAGCTATCTGGACTCCGATGAGGCAGTGCAGGACTCCGAGCGTCAGCTCAAGCAGTCCGAGGAATCCTATGGCCGCGTCCTCCGCGGTATCGACCGCGAGCTGGGCGAACAACAGCGCGCCACCGCTTCCTCCTACCAAGCGGTTGCCGATGCCGAACGCGCGCTGCAAGCCAGCAACCTGGCCATCGAGCAGCAGATTTCTTCCCAGTCCCAGGCGGTGAACCACGCGGTGGAATCGGCGGCGTCGGCAAGCGCGAATAATGCCAAGGAAAATGGGCCGTTAGAGTACCGACTCTCCCAGGCCGACCTGCGCTCCCCTCTGGCGGGCGTTGTCACCGCCGTTAATGGCCAAGCCGGCATGCCCGCCGAAGGCCCCATCCTCACCGTGGCGGATGATTCCTCCCTGCTGGTGAAATCCACGGTCAAGGAGGGCGATATCGCCCGCATCAAGGTCGGCGATGAAGTCTCCTTCACCTCGCCATCCAGCCCTGGCAAGGAGTACAAAGGCAAGGTCACCTTCATCTCTCCTACCGCTGAACAGCCCGACGTCGAGGCCGGTGCAGGCGGCGGCTCCGGCAAACCATCTGGTTCCTCCAAGCCCGAATTCCCCGTGCATATCCGCGTCGATGGCAACCGCGAAGGCCTGCGCCTCGGTTCCACCACGAAGGTGAAGATCATTACGAAGAAGGATAAGGACGCCATCACCGTGCCGCTCTCCGCCATCTATGAAGAAGGCGGCAAGAAGAAGGTCCTCGTCATCGACAATGGCACGATCCAGGCCCGCGAGGTGAAGATCGCCAGCGAATCTGATTTCTCCGCCGCCATCTCCTCCGGCCTCAAGGAGGGCGAGACCGTCATCAGCCAGGCGGATACGCACAAGGACATGGTCGGCATGTCCGCCTCCATCGATGGCTCCGATGATGCGGAAGAGAACGCATGAGCCGCCTCATTGAGATGCGGGGAATCGTCAAACGTTTCAACGAGGGCCTCGACAGCGAGCTGACCGTCATCCCGGGCCTCGACTTCAACGTCGAGGAGGGCGAGTTTGTGGCGGTCGTGGGCCAGTCTGGCTCCGGCAAATCCACGCTCATGAACATCATCGGCCTCCTCGACCGCCCCACCGCTGGCGAGTACCAGCTGGCTGGCGTGGATGCGCTGGCGCTTGGCGACGATAAACTAGCCTCCTTCCGCGGCCAAAAAATCGGTTTCATCTTCCAGAATTTCAATCTGATCGGCCGCATGTCCGCGCTGAAGAACGTGGAGATGCCCATGGTCTATGCGGGCGTTTCGGCCCACGAGCGCACCCAGCGCGCGGAAGAGCTTTTGGAGATGGTCGGCATGTCCGACCGCATGAATCACCTGCCCAATGAGCTCTCCGGTGGTCAAAAGCAGCGCGTGGCGGTGGCCCGCGCCTTGGCCAACCAGCCGGAGATTCTGTTGGCGGACGAGCCCACCGGTGCGCTGGATTCGCAGACCGGCCGCATGGTCATGGACTTATTCCACGAACTGCACCGCACGCATGGAAAGACCATTTTGTTCATTACCCACAACCCGGAATTGGCTGATGAATGCAGCCGTACCGTCACGATGAAGGACGGTGTGCTGTCATGAATTTTGCTGAATCCACCACGATGGCGCTGACGAGCCTGCGCACCAACAAGATGCGCTCGGCGCTAACACTCTTGGGTGTCATCATCGGCATCGCCGCGGTCATCGCCATCGTCACGCTCGGCCATTCCTTGCAGGCCTCGGTTCAAAAAGACTTGGACAAGGTCGGCGCCAATAACTTCACTGTCCAAGTCAAGGAGCGCCCTGAAGAAGGCGAAGAGGAAGAAGCCGACGATCCTTTCATGGGCGGCGGCTTTGTGGAAGACGAATCCTCCATGCTCACCCCGGATATGCTGGACCGCACCAAAGAGGTCATGGGAAATCAGATCGTCGGCATCAATATCGGCGAGTACAGCGCTTATTCCGGCGCGTTCGTCGCCGAAGGCGACGAACAAGAGAAAACTGCCAACCTCCTGGTCCGCCCGACCAACCCGGACTATGTCTCAGGCTCCTCCTATTCCATCGTGGCCGGTCGCTTCCTCAATGAAGACGATATTGATTCCAGCCGGGCAGTTGCCATGCTGGATAAGGAGACCGCCACCAAGCTTTTCGGCGCTCCTGAAGACGCCATTGGCCAATACGTGAGTTTTGAAAGCCAAGAGGCCTCTCCTATTGAGCTCGCCGTCATCGGCGTTTTTGAAGAGCCGCAAACCGGACCTCTGGTGGGCGGTGGCCCCAGCCAATCCGCCTTCGTTCCTTACCCGCTGGAAGCCGAGCTTTCCGATTCCCCCGGTGCCGGCACCGCCTTCAGCGAGGTCACCGTTCGCGGCAACCCAGACTTGGACAAGGCCGCGGTAGCCAGCAACATGCAGCGCGTCTTCGATAGCTACTACAAGGACAACCCTGATTACATGGTCAAAGTGACCGACTTCAGCGATGACCTCGCGTCCTTGAACCAGATCTTCACCACGATGAGCCTGGTGCTCGCGGCCATCGGCGGTATCTCACTGCTCGTCGGCGGCATCGGCGTGATGAATATTATGCTCATCACCGTCACCGAGCGCACCCGCGAGATTGGCATCCGCAAGGCGCTTGGCGCACGCCGCCGTGATATCCGCATCCAGTTCATCACGGAGGCCATCGTGGTCTGCCTCATCGGTGGACTCATCGGCATCGCCATCGGCAGCGCCGCCGGCATGGCGGGCGCAGCGGCCATCGGCTCACTCGTAGCGCCGCCACTGTGGGCGGTCATCCTCTCGCTGCTCTTCTCGCTGGCTATTGGCCTCTTCTTTGGCTACTACCCTGCGGGCAAGGCCGCAAAGCTAGACCCGATTGAGGCACTGCGCTACGAATAAATCCCGCGTCGTCGTTTCAAACGACGACGCCTCCTAATGCACCACCTTCAGGCCCACGATCCCACCAATGATCATGGCGAGGAACAGCACCTTCCAGACGGTTGCCGCCTCGTGTCCCGTGGCGAGTGAGTAAACCACGGTGACCACCGCGCCCACGCCGGCCCACACCGCGTAGGCCGTGCCCACGGGGATGGACTTCATGGCCCAGCCCAACCCCCCCATGGAAATGGCGCAGGCAACGAAAAAGATCACCGAGGGCCACAGGCGGCTAAAGCCCTCCGACTTATCCAGCGCCGCTGCCCACACAGCCTCAAAGGCACCGGAGAAAATCAACACGAACCACGCCATTTCCCAGCCTCCCTCGTCCGGGGCTCGCATGAATCGCGGCGAGCCTGCCCACAATGATGGCACACTGGGCGGCATGAAGATTGCATTCCTTGGTACTGGCCGTATGGGCACCGAGCTCGCCCGACACCTCCTCAAGAACCATGAGCTCACCGTGTGGAACCGCACCGCCGAGCGCGCACAGCCGCTGGTCGACGCCGGCGCTGCCCTCGCCGATTCCCCCACCGCCGCCGTGGAGGGCGCAGAGGTCATCATCACCTCGCTCTTTGGCCCCGATGACATCCGTGAGCGAGTCATTGATACCAACCTCATCCCCGAGGGCGTGACCTGGATCGATACCACGACCGTCTCCCCCGATGCCGCCCGCGAGTTCGCCGCAGCGGTCGACTCTTATGTCCACGCGCCCGTCGTTGGTTCGCTGGGCCCGGCGCGCGAAGGCAAGCTCGGCGTCTATGTGGGCACGCCTGACGACGACCGCCGCGAGCTCGCCATGACCATTGCCGAGTCCTGGGCCGATGAAAACAAGCTCATCGGCGTGGAGTCCGCCGCCACCGCGGCGATTGGCAAGCTCCTGGCCAACCTGGCCCTCGCCGTAACCGCGGAGGGCGTGCTCGAAGCCCTCCACCTCGGTGAGTCTGAGGGTCTCGATTCCGAAGTCGTCCTCGAGATGCTCGACATCACCGGCTTGGCCTTCATGAAGAACATGAAGGGCCCGTTCATCACCGGCGAGCGCAACACCACTCCGGGTGACTTCACCGTGGACGCCCTGTGCAAGGACGCCAAGCTCATGGAGATGACCGCCAACAAGCCGCTGCCGGCAGTGGCCGCCGCCATCGAGCGCTTTGAGGAGCAGCAGGCCATGGGCCACGGCGACCAGGACTTCTCCTCCATCTTCGTCTTCCGCAACAAGGGATAAACCCGGCTTCTAGCCGCCCTGCGGTGCGACGATCCCGCGCAGCACCTCCTCCAGCTGCGCGTTATCTCCAGTGTCCTGACTGTGAAAGCGCGCGGAGTTGATATCCTGCCGCCGTAACCAGCGCGTCAAAGAACACCGTCTGTGTGCGGGTATTCCCTTCCCTAAAGCTGTGCACCACATTGAGCTCACCCCACAGCTCCGCCAGCTTGGCTACGAAATCATCAAACCCTAGACCACGCAGAAAATTGTCCTTCGCAAGCCCCGCAAACAGCTTCTCTGCTGCCTTCGTCATTTCCGGTCCCGCCGGGTAGTAGGCATGCCCAGCCTTAATCATGAACTGGTCTGTAGGGGCAGTTCGCTCTTCACCCGCCCATTCATACACATCCTGAAAAAGATGTCGATGTATGGCCTTGAAATGCGCATAATCAAAAGCACCTTCCACAGGTGCCGAGTCCAACTCGGTCATCCGAAGAAATACAAGCTTTTCTTCCAAGATCCGTAGTTCTTCTGCGTCATCTAACCCCAAGCGATTCTTCAGAACCTTGGTCCCTGGAATGAAATAGTTCTCCCAGCCCCCGCTCATGTTTCTCCCCCGCGCTCTACTTCAGCGAAGCACGCCGTACACGAGCGATTGCTTCGTCGGCAGATAGTGTCCCTGCGGCTATCTCGCGGCCTAGCTGGCGCACGTACTCATCAGTCACATCGTGGCCTGCTAAACGTAACGCAGCATCACTCAACGCTAACGGATCACGGCCGCTACTACTGCTGCTTTCAATTTGAATAGGCTCCGACATTGCTGCCCTCCCGAGTTTTCAACTACATTTTCTCTCATTTTAGCAGCTCATAACACTAATCCCAAGGGCGTTTCCCATCACTAGGACAACGTTCAGGGCGTGCATTTTGCTAAACTTCATCAATAAGTTTTAACTATTGTCTAGCCGCCCAATGTAAGGAGCTCGCCGCCCAGCAATGCTTTCCATCGACGCCGATTATGGGCATTCCACGCCCCTTGGACACCTTGAGAAGGACTTCGCCCCAGGCCGCATCTATGGCCTCGCTGGGCCCAACGGTTCCGGTAAATCCACGTTGCTGGCCACGCTCGGCGGAGAGCTTGCCCCTCTCGATGGATCAGTGGAGTGGGACGGACATCCTATCGGCACGAAGAAACAGCCGGGTGCTGTGATTACGGTGGCCGAGCCGGTTTTCCTCCCCGACCTCACTGTGGGCGAGCACCTGGACTTGATGGGGAAGGCGGCAGGGGTGGACGTCGCCAAGCTCTGCGAACTCTGGGCGCTTGAGCGTCTCCTTCCGCACCCAGCCTCGCGCCTGTCCTCGGGCCAGCGCCAGCGCGTCTTTCTAGCTGCGCAGCTGTACCAGCCGGCGCGTGCTTTACTTATCGACGAGCCCGAGCGCCACCTTGACACCGCCTGGACTAAGTTCCTGACAGGTGAGTTGCGCTACCTAGCCGACGAAGAGAATCGCTGCATCGTCGTGGCCTCACATTCCGACACCATCACCCAGGCATGCGACGAGGTGGTGCAGCTGTGATGCGCGCTCTATCTCGACTGGGCGACGGTATCTGGTACCTCATTCTCGCCGGCATCGTCATCGGCTTCGGTTACACAGGATGGCAAGAAGTCGGCGCCGTCGCGCCTGCCATCCCGGCGCGCATCGCGCTAACTAGCGTCGCCCCGATTGCCGCCGTCGTGGGACTGCTCGCGCTCATGGTGCTCACCGAGGTTCTCTATCCCCTGCGCGCATTATCGCGGGAGCGTTGGGTGTACGTTGATCGCCCGCGCGGCCGGCTCCGCGGCACGGACTGGATCACGTGGGCGCAGCTGGTCGGCTTCGGAGTCTTGGGACTCGGCATCTGCCTGTCCACCGGGCTATCCCCGTGGTTCGCGCTAGCAGTCCCGGCCCTACGTTTCGTCGTGGGGTGGCGCTCGTTCACGCTGGCTTCGCTACTCAGCGCTGGGCGCACGCGCCTGGTCGGCGGTTCTGGCCTAAGCCTTCTCGATTCGGAAGTCACCTCTGATGCCATTGCGAGCCAATCCGCGTGGATTCCTCGTCGCGCCCATGCGCCATCGACGTTAATGAGTCTCTTCTTCCGTCGTTTGGGACGACGGTGGTACATCGGCGTCGGTGCGCTCGCGGCCCTCGGCTTGTCGTTGGGGTTCGCCCCACAGTTCGGGGCGCTGGCCATCGTCGGTTTCATGTCTGCGTGGAGCATCGTCGGCGCGGCGGTTGGGCGCGCCGCCTCCTTTGCCCGCGTCAACGACGATGCATGGCCCGACTGGGGCCTTCCCCTTATAGCTTCTGTGGGCACGGCACTCCTTGGTGCCGGTATCCTCCTCTTGGTGTGGAATCTTTCCGCCATCGCAGTGGCGCTCATCATCGCCGGTCTTAGCTGGGCGTCGTTTAAGCGTTCCCGCCCGGCACGGGTAGACAGCATGTCCATGCTGGATAGCGGCGGTTTCGGTGTCTCCTTCTCCCCCGAGGTGCTGCACTACATTGCCCGCGGCGCCCTCGGTTTTGGCGTGGCGGCCCTTGCGCTGGGGTATTAGCCGAGGCTAGTCTTTCGGGCATGAAGATTTTTTCCTAATTCGACGTCACTCTTTTACGCGACTTACTCGAAGGTGGATTTCTTCATGCCTATTTCTTTTTCTCATCTCACCGTCATTTGGGCCGACGGCACCCCCTGTTTCACGGACCTCAGCGGCGCGTTTTCTTCCCACTTCACGGGCTTGGTTGGTGCGAATGGCTCCGGAAAATCAACGCTAGCCAAGGTACTTGCTGGCCTCATTGCTCCGACTTCGGGAACGGTATCCGCGGGCTCAGTCATCTATGTCGACCAAGACCTAGGCCTCCACACGTCTGACACCATCGCCGATGTCTTTGGCGCAACAGAGATCCTCAGCGCCATTGACCGCATTGAGGCTGGCGAATACTCAGACGACCTCGCCGCCGCTGTTGGTGAGCAGTGGGATGTGGCAGAGCGCATCGAAGCGACTCTCGACGCCGCAGGTATCCCCTTCCCGCTAGATCGCACTATAGGGACTTTGTCCGGTGGTGAAGCCGTCACGGTGGCACTGACCGCCGCTTTCTTTCGCAAGCCGGATTTCCTGATCCTCGACGAGCCCACCAATAACCTGGACTCCTCATCACGCCAGCGCCTGCTCGAGCTCATTCGCACCGCGCCGATGCCGGTTCTCGTTGTCTCACATGACCGCGAACTCCTCGAGCACGCGGACAGCATTGCGGAGCTCTACCACGGAACGCTGCGCGAGTTCGAGGGAAACTACTCCTCTTACCGCGCAGCGATTGATGCCGAGCAGGATTCCGCGCAGGCCAAGGTCAGGGAAACCAAGGCCAACCACCGCAAACAGATCCGCGAGCGCGCCGCTATGCAGACCCGCATTGCCCGCGATGCCCGCCGCGGCAAGAACTTCTCCAACTCGAAGCGCAAACCCGGCATGGCCATGGGCAATGACAAGAACCGTTCCGAGCGCTCCGCCGCTGGGCGTTCTCAACAGGCCAACGATGCAGTGTCTGCCGCCCAGTCGGCGCACGACAAGGCACAGCGCGCGCTTCGCGACGACACCCATGTCCACATCGACCTCCCCGGCACAGAGCTGCCCGCGGGCACCCGAGTGCTCGTCAGCGATCTGCTCAGCATCACTGGCCCCGAGCGCGTTCGCCTCACCGGGCCCAACGGCAGCGGCAAGACCACCTTCCTCAACCGCATTGTCCGCGGCGACGTCGAATACGCGCTGCCCTGTGGATACATCCGCCAGCGCATCGTCTTGCCTGAAGAGAAATCGGTGTTCGACATCGTGCGGGCAGCCAACCCCAGCGCAGACCCGCAGTTCCTGCGCGACCAGCTGGCCCAGATGCTCTTTATCAACGACAAGATCCACCAGCCGGTGGGACAACTCTCTGGTGGCGAGCGCTTCCGCGTCGAAATCGCCCGCGTCCTGCTCAGCGATCCAGCCCCGCGCTTCCTGCTTCTCGACGAACCAACGAACAACATCGACATCCCCACCACCGACTGGCTAATTGAGGTGCTCACCAGCTACCGCGGAGCATTCATCTTAGTCAGCCACGATGAGCACGTGTGCGAGCGGCTCAACCTGACGCGCGCTGTTCACGTGGCCCCATAAACTGAAACTTCTCTAGCGCCCATCCTCTTTTCGTTGTACAGTTTCTTGTACAAGAAGGGAGATCGCTTATGAAGACCATGTCTTACTCGGAATCGAGAGCACGGTACGCCGAAGTATTGCAGTCGGTTGTTGATGACCGCGAGGAAGTCATCATCACTCGCAATGGTCATGAGTCTGCAGTCATCGTTTCCTTCGATGACTACAACTCTCTTCGCGAAACTGCTTACCTTCTGCGTTCCCCTCGCAATGCCCAGCGCCTACTTGACTCCATTGAGAGCCTCAATACGGGGAAAGCAACGGAACACGAGCTCATTGAGGAAGATTAAGCTCCATGATTCTTTCGTGGACAGAGGAAGCATGGGAGGACTACCTCTGGTGGCAGTCTCACGACAAGAAGTTCCTCAAGAGAATCAATAACCTCATTAAGGACATTGCGCGAAACGGCAACGAAGGAATAGGAAAACCCGAACCTCTCAAATTCGAGTTGTCCGGGTTCTGGTCTCGGCGAATTACCGAAGAGCACCGACTGATCTATCGCATTAAGGGCGCGACAATTGAGATTGCTGGGTGCAGATACCACTACTAGCTAACGAGTACTTGCGCGGCAGCGCGGGCGCCGGCGATGACAGCGGGCACGCCGACTCCATCGGCCCAGGCGCCGGCGGTGGCGATACCGGGGACGTCGGCAAGCGCGGCACGCACGGCGGCAACGGTGGCCAGGTGCTTTTCGTCATAGCGGGGGATGCCGCCGAACCAGCGCTGCGTGTAGATCTCTTCCACGCCACTAGCACGGCCGTCGAAACCGGTGATCTTCTGCAGGTCATCGAGGGCATAGTCCACGAGATCATCCTCCTCCGCGCGCACGAGGGCATCATCCCCGAAGCGGCCGAAGGAGGCGCGCACGAGGAAGCCCTCGCGCTCGTTCAGGTGCGGCCACTTGTTAGAAGAGAGCGTGAAGGCCTTGGCGCGCACGTCGGGCTCGTCGGAGGCGACGAGGATGCCGGTGGCGTCGGGAAGCGCATTGCCCTCCGGATCCGTGGCGGAGGCAAAGTTGAAACCGACGACCACAGAGGAGGCCAGCTGGACGGTGGACAGCTTCTGGGCGGCCTCGGGGGCCACGGCCTTGAGCAGGCGCGCCGTCGTGGGAGCCGGGGTGGCAAAGAGCACGCGGTCGAATGGACCGATATCCCCCGGCGCGCCCTTGACCTCAAAGGCATCGCCCTTGCGCGTCACACCAGAAACAAAGGCGTCCAGGTGAATCTGCGCGCCGGACTTCTCAGCCAGGGCCTCGTAAAGCTCTGCGTAGCCGCCCTTGAAGGTGCCGAAGACGGAACCTTCGGCCGGGCTGCGGCCAGACTCGATCTGCTTGATAGCTGCCGACAGCGTGACGGGTCCTTCCTTGGCCAGTGAGTCCAGCGTGGCCGCCAGGTGCGGAACCGTGGCGCGCAGGCCCAGGTCATCGGCCGAGCAGGAGTAAACGCCACCGAGCAGCGCGGAAACCACGTGGTCTACCACGTCATCGCCATATTGCTGGCGCACGAGCTGACCCACGGAGACATCCCCGCCAATTTCCCACTCGAAGGGCTGCTCGTTGGTGATGCGCTCGTTGGTCGCCTCGGAGAAGAAGTCCTGCGGCTCAGAAGGAATACCCATGACCCCGCCCTGCGGCAGGAAGTGCAGCGCGCCACCGGTATACACGCGCGGGCGCAGCTCCGGATTGGGCTCCACGAAGGAATCCTGCAGGCCCAGCTCCGTGAAGAAGTCCACGGCGTCTTGGCGGCGGCGGATAAAGGCCTCCGCGCCCATGTCCGTGGGGCCGCCGTTGAAGGCCACGGTGTGCAGCTTGCCGCCGATGCGGTCGGCTGCTTCGAAGACAAAGATGTCGTGGGGGCCCTTCGTGTTCTGCTTGAGTTCCCATGCCGCGGTGAGGCCCGCTAGGCCCGCACCGATGATCGCGATCTTCATTTAGCCCTCCTCGTGAATGATGGCGACGGCGCGGGTAATGGCCTCCGCCTCCGTGGTCGGCAGCACGCCGTGGCCAAGGTTCCAGATGTGTCCACGCAGGTTCCCTGCCGCGCGGGCGGCATCTACTTCTGCCTTGATGGCGTGTACTTCCTTGCGCACCGCATCCTCGCCGGCGAACAGCAGAGCCGGGTCGAGGTTGCCCTGGAGAATGTCCGCGTTGACGCGGGCCGCGGCGGCATCCATGCTCACGCGGTAGTCCACGCCCATGACCTCAGAACCAGCCTCCGACATCGCGCCGAGCAGCTCGCCGGTCCCCACACCAAAGTGGATGCGCGGCACGCGGCCTTCTGCAACCTTGAGGATCTGCTCCGAATAAGGCAGCACGAACTCGCGGTAATCGCGCTCGTTGAGGTAGCCCGCCCAGGAATCGAAGAGCTGCATGGCGTCAATGCCGGCATCCAGCTGGAGCTGAAGGAAGGAGATGATCGTCGGGGTGAGGCGTTGCATGAGACGGTGCCAGGTATCCGGCTCGGAATGCATCAGAGCCTTAGTGCGCTCGTGATTCTTCGAGGGGCCGCCCTCAATGAGGTAGCTGGCCAAGGTGAAGGGCGCGCCGACGAAGCCGATGAGGGCCTGCTTGTCGGTGAGCTCGCTCAGGATGATCTCAATGCCCTGGCGTACCTCTGGCACATCAACGTCGAGGATAGGCAGGTTGGCCACGTCCTCCTTGGTGCGCACGGGTGCATCCATGACGGGGCCGCGGCCGGGGACGATCTCCACGCCGACACCCGCTGCCTTGAGCGGGACAACGATATCGCTGAACAGGATGGCGCCATCAACATCGTGGCGACGCACCGGCTGCAGGGTAATCTCCGCCAGGAGCTCCGGCATGAAACAGGAATCCAGCATGCTGATTCCCTCGCGTACCTTGCGGTACTCCGGCAAAGAGCGCCCCGCCTGGCGCATGAACCAAACGGGCGGGCGGGAGGGCGTGTGGCCAGTAGCGGCAGCAATCAGCGGCGCATCAGACAGTCGAGACATACCGTCCATTATGAATCAAAAGTTGGAGTAGGCGCCAATCAGGAGTTTTGGTCGCGGCGGGCCTTAATGAAAGCCGTCGAATCCGGGTGAAAGAGGAAGTAGATGGCCACCATGAGCGCCATCGGGATAAGCAACAAGAGCAGCCCGCCCACGCCCGCGATCAGCGCCGCAATGCTGACGAACATGATGTAAGCAGACACCGCGGTAATGATGCGACGCGCCCATATCGAGCCACTCGCCAGCTGCGCGGAGCACGCCGCAATGACGACGGCACCCACCACGTTGGAGATGGCCGTGAAACGTGTGTTGAAGCGGATATAGTCCACCTGCTCTGGGCTGAGCTGGGTGTTCGTCACCGATGTATAGGAGCCGAAGAGGCCCACCATCCCGGCGGTGAGCATGACGATTGCGGCGATGACACAGACCCAGTAGGCAATGCGCAGCTGGGAAGGCCAAGTGGAAAAGTCCTGCTCGCCCTGCTTCTTAGGGCGGCGTGGGCGACGGTTATAGTCCGCGGGGCCGGGGCGCTCGCTCATCGCTTGCCGTCCTTGCTGTCCTCTTTCTCCCTGTCCTTTTCTTTATTGTCCTTGTCCTTCTTCTCGCGCTCCTCCAGGTTTTCCTGGCGGCGCTGCTCCTCCATCTCCTTGCGCATCTGGCGCAGCTGCTCCATTTCGCCGGTGTATTCAAGTACCTCTTCCTTGGTGGAGAACATCAAGCCCATCACGGCCGCCACGCCGACGAGGATCTGCACGGCACCATCAAGCAGGAAGAGCCAATCCGGCGCGCTCGCCCCGGCGGGGCTGCTGATGAAGACGATGAGCACGCGGAGGCCAAAGTAGAGGGAGAAGGCAAACCACAGGCGCCGGCCAGTACCGGCTGCCTTGGAGTTCTTGTGTATAAAGCCCAGCATGATGCCCAACAGCACCACGATGGCGAGTGAAATCAGCGAGCTGAAGGCCACCGAGCCATAGCCCACGAGCTGTACGAGGGCATCGCTGACGTCCTGCCCGGACTTCTCCGCTGCGGACTCCGCCGTAGTGCGGGCCTGGGCAAAGAGCTCTTCCCTATTCAGCAGGGTCAGCACGATGCTCAAGACCAGGTGCACCACCTCGAGCACCAAGGCAACGGTCCACACCTTGAGCATGAGGGAGACGGCTTCGGTGCGCTTGGTCTGCTCCTTATCCGGCTCCGTATCCTGCTTCGCCGGCTTGTGTGCCGACGGCGTAGTGTTCGGGCTGAACGTCACGATTCTCCTTTTACTTGAGCAAGCGGGCGGCGTCCGTGGCGAAGTAGGTCAGGATCTGATCCGCGCCCGCGCGCTTGAACGCGGTCAAGGACTCCAGCATAACGGCCTCACCATCGATCCACCCGTTCTGGGAAGCGGCCTGAATCATCGCGTACTCGCCGGAGACCTGGTAGACAGCTACCGGCACGGAGGAGCGCTCGACAGCACCGGCCAGCACATCGATGTACGGCAGGCCAGGCTTAACCATGACGATGTCCGCGCCTTCCTCGATGTCCAGGTCTACCTCCAGCATGGACTCACGGAAATTGCGCGGGTCCTGCTGGTAGGTACGGCGGTCGCCCTCCAGGGAGGAACCCACGGCATCGCGGAAGGGGCCGAAGAAGGCCGAGGCGTACTTGGCCGAGTAGGCCATGATCGCAACATCCTCGTGGCCGGCTTCATCGAGAGCCTCACGGATGGCGGCAATCTGTCCATCCATCATGCCGGACGGGCTGACCATGTGTGCTCCAGCGCGGGCCTGGGAGCGGGCCATGTCCTGGTAGAGCTCCACGGTTTCATCGTTGAGCACGCGGCCTTGATCATCGACCACGCCGCAGTGGCCGTGGGAGGTGAATTCATCGAGGCAGGTATCCGCCATGACAATGAGGTCATCGCCGAATTCCTGGCGCAGCTCCGCAATCGCCACGTTGAGGATGCCCTGTGGGTCCCAGGCCACGGAGCCGGTCGCGTCCTTGTCTTCCTCACGCGGCACGCCGAAGAGGTCAACGCAGGTCACGCCCGCATCGAGAGCCTCGTGCGCGGCACGCTTGAGGGAATCCAGGCTGTGCTGCTGCACGCCCGGCATGGAGGGGATGTCACGGGGTTCGTTCAGACCGTCGACCACGAACATCGGGAGGATGAGGTCGGAGGGGCGCAGCGACGTTTCCGCAACCAAATCCCGAAAAGCCGGGTTCTGACGTAGGCGGCGGGGGCGGCGAGCAATGCTCATGAGTAAAAACTCTCCTTTGAGCTACGAGAAAATTGAACTACCTTCCCGACTCTAGTCGCCCCTTACCTGCCCGCCCAGAAGCGGTCTACGCCGTCTTCTTGCGCGAGCGGCGCTTCTTGCGCGGAGCTGGCAGGTTGCCGGCAGCACGCAGGGCGGCGACGTGGTCAGCGAGGGCGTCGACAAGCATCGGCACATCCGCGACCTCCGGGACCACGTCCACGCGCAGGCCCACCTCCTCAGCCGCCGCCTTGGTGGAGGGGCCAATGCAGGCGATGATGGTGCGGGCATGCGGCTTGCCCGCAATGCCGACGAGGTTGCGCACCGTCGACGGCGAGGTAAAGGCAACGGCGTCGAAGCCGCCAGTCTTGATCATGTCGCGGATCTCCGCGGCCGGCGGGGCCGCACGGACGGTGCGGTAGGCCACGACATCATCGACTTCCCAGCCCAAGTCCAGCAGGCCCGTCACCAGCGCCTCGCCGGCGATATCGGCGCGCGGCAGCAGTACACGCCCCACGGCGTCGATATCCTCAACGTAGTTGGGGAAGACCTCCACGAGGCCCTCGGCGTTCTGCTTCGTCGCCGGCGGCAAAAGCTCCGGGACCATGCCTTTGGCGCGAATAGCATCGGCGGTCTTCTGCCCCACCGCAGCGAGGTGCACGCCGGCGAAGTCGCGAGCATCGAGGCCGAGCTCCGCGATCTTCTTCCACACCGCGCTCACCGCATTGACGGAGGTGAACACGACCCACTTGTAGCGGCCCTCGACAATACCCTTGATGGCGCGATCCATCTGCGCCGGGTTGCGCGGCGGCTCCACGGAAATAGTGGGCACCGACTGCGGGATGGCGCCGTGGCCAGCCAGTCGGGCGCTCATCGCTGCGGCCTGCTCCTTCGTGCGCGGCACCAGCACGCGCCAACCATAGAGCGAACGGTTCTCCCACCAGGAATACTTCGAGCGATCATCAAAGCTGCGCCCCAGCGTGACCACGAGCTCGCCCGGCAGCTCAGCGTCAAGCTTGCCGAGTGTTCCCAGCGTGGTCTCGTGCGTGCGCTGCAGGCGCGTGGTGCCGTGGACGGTGACGTATGCTTCCGTCTCCGCGGGCATCCCGCGCTCCACCAGCTCGGCGGAAATAACCGGCAGGTCATCTGCCGTAGCCTGCAAAACCAGCGGCTGCGTCGCGGTGGCCAGCGCATCCCAGTCCGCGCCTTCCGTGATGTCGGCCTCAGTATAGGTCGCACCGAGAGCAATGCCTGCGAAGGAGGGAACCGTCGAAGGCAGAGACATACCCGGGACCACCTGGAATTCCATGCCCGCATTGGCCACGGCGGTGATCTCCGCCTTGATGGACTCACGGTTGAGCGGGTTACCGGTAACCAGACGGATCACGTCGTGCCCCTCAGCGCGCTCGAGCGCGTTACGCAGTTGCTTGACGACGTCCCCCTCGACCTCCTCAAAGACCGCTGCCGTCGGCGGTGCCGGGCGCGGCGGTTTGCGGCGTGCGCCCGCTTCCTTGGCGGCGGCGCAGATGCGCTCGTACTCTTCCTCGGCGGCGTCGAGAAGCTCCTGCGGAACCGGCACCTGCTGCGCCACCATGTCACGCACGCCCTGCGAGACCCCCGGGTCGGTAACGACGTTGGCGGTCGTCTCCAGAACCTCGCGGGCGCGAACGGTCAGCAGGTCGGGATTACCTGGTCCGGCACCGACGAAGACGACTTTGCCCAGATCAGACTTACCCAGCTCAGGCTGGGTATCCGGAACGGCATTGCTCATAAGGTTCTTTTCTAGTTTGTGGATTCCGAGTGCCCCGGCGCCACCGCTGTGGCAGGCGCGGGAGTGGAGACAAGAAAGCCCCTCACTCGCGAGTTAAGGGGGCCTAAATCATTGCTCTCAATGATCGTGTGCTAGATACACACTAAAGGAAAAGGCCCCAAAGCAAAAATTACGTGCGGTTATTCCGCTGCCAGCACATCCGCAGCGCCCTGAGCGAAGAGCTCCTTGGAGACTGCACGTCCCAATTCTTCTGCCTCGCTTGCCGAGCCCTGGGCCTGAGCGATGAGCTGACGGGAGCCGTCGAGGGCGAAGACACCGCCGCGAACGACCAGCTGCTCGCCTTCCCAGTGGGAAGTGGCAGCGACCGGCGCGGTGCAACCGGCCTCCAGCTGGGAGAGCACGGTGCGCTCGGCGCGAGTGGCGGCGGTGGCGGGGGCGTCGGCAAGCAGAGCAATGGCCTTCGCTGCCTCAGTTCCCTTGACAGCCTCGATGGCCAACGCGCCCTGCGCGGGTGCGGGCATGAAGACCTCCGGATCGAAAACCTCGGTGGCGCGATCAGCATAGCCCGCGCGCACGAGGCCAGCGTAGGCCAGGAGGACGGCGTCGAGCTCGCCGCTGGTGACCTTGCCCATGCGGGTATCGATGTTGCCGCGCAGCGGACGGATGTCCAGGTCCGGGCGCATAGCGCGCAGCTGACTGATGCGCCGCGGCGCGGAGGTACCCACACGTGCGCCCTCCGGCAGCTCCTTGAGGGTCAGACCATCGCGGGCGATGAGCGCCTCACGGACGTCCTGGCGCTGCGGCACCACGAGGTCGAAACGCTCGTCGGCAGCCGTGGGCAGGTCCTTAAAGGAGTGCACTGCGATCTCACACTCGCCGCGGTCGACGGCCTCACGCAGGGCCTGCGTAAACACACCCACGCCGATGCGCTCCACAGGAGCCATGTTGACGTCACCCTGCGTAGTAACGATGTGCAGCTCGGCCTCATAGCCTTCCTGCTGCAACCACTCCTGCACGTGGCCCGACTGAGTAGTGGCTAAGAGGGATCCTCGGGTACCGATCTTCAACATCTATGCGTCCTTTTCTTCCTTAGTACTTTCCGCGGCTTCCATCTGCGCGGCATCCGGCAGATCTGCCATGTCTACCGCTACGCCGCTGCCCTCCAGGTGGAGTCCAAAGAGTTCCTGCAACGCGGTCTCATGGCTTACGGTGCCAGAGTTAGCTGCGAGCTGCTTCGCACGAACCGTGGGCTCGTGGAGCAGCTTATCCGCAACGCGCTTGAGCGCGCGATTGATATCTCCCATCTGGCGCTCGTCCAACTCGGGGTGCTTCTGCTCCATCCGCGCCACCTCGCACTGGACCAGGTTTGCCGCCCGCTTGCGCAGTGCCGATACGGCCGGGACGACGTCGCGGACGCGCTGCTCGGAAGCATAGGCTTCCAGTTCTTCACTGACGATGCGCCGCGCCTGCGCGTGTGGGCTGCTACCCGCTGCCAGATCGGTATCGGCCGCCTGCAGCGAGTTATTGAGACGTTCGATATTGACCAGGTCGACTCCCTCGGCTTCTGCCACGGCGTCATCAATATCGCGTGGCAGGGACAGGTCCACGAGCATGAGTTCGCGGTCGGCCACGTGATAGCGCTCGACGTCGGTCGCCGTAATAGTGAAGTCCTGGGCTCCGGTGGCGGAGATCGCCACGTCCACATCGCGCAGGGCTTGGGCGCGTTCCGAGTATTCAATAACGTCTGCGTACACGCCCGCCTCATGGGCGTGCTGCGCCACGCGCTCAGCGCGGGCAATGGTGCGGTTCGCAATAATCAGGTGCGCACCCAGGCGCCCCGCGTGCGTTGCCGCCAGCGAGGCCATTGCACCTGCACCCAAGATGAGCACGCGCTTGCCCGCGAGATCTTCCCTGCCCATGCGGCTCAGCGCCTGATCAAAAGCAAAGGAGACCATGGAGGAGCCCGCCTCATCGATCTCAGTTTCGGAATGCACCCGCTTGCCGGTACGCAGCGCGGACTGTGCCAGCGCGTGGATGCGCGGGCCGACGGTTCCTTGCTCCGAAGCAAACTGGTAGGCGGTGCGCACCTGGCCGATGATTTGCTGCTCACCCACCACCATCGAGTCCAAGCCGGAGGCCACCATCATGAGGTGCTCGGCGGCGGCGTCGGCATAGCGCACATAAAGATAGGAGCGCAGCTTCTCCTCCTCCACCCCGGAGACTTCAGCGAGGTTGCGCACGACATCCTGGACGCCCGTGTGGAAAGAGCTCGTGACGGTATAAACCTCGAGGCGGTTACAGGTGGAGATAATCATCGCCTCGGTCAACGAGCCTGCCGATACCATGGCCCGGCAGGTGTCATTCTGCACGGTCTCGTCCATGCTAGCTTTTCCAGCAGCGCCACCGGCGCCGACTGATGCGACATGCCCACGACGAGCACACTCATGCACTACCCTCCAGTTTTGCATCATCCCTTTGGATGACATAGATCATCCAAAAGACTACTAGTTTTCAGCTCGTTTCCGAAACTCGCGGGAGTCCCCGAGGAAAGCTACTCCACCAACGCCTGCGCTAGCTCCTCATTGTCCACTTCCCAGCAGGAGAACTCCTCGCCATCAATCACCACAACGGGGACGCGATCACCATATTCCATGGCCAGCTCCGCATCCTCATCGACGTTGCGCACTTTAAGCTCTGCCCCAGCCTGCCGGACCACCGGGGTAATCTGCTCCAGAACGCGCGCGCAGGAGCCGCACGTGGTACGCACCATCAGCTCGACGACGTGAGACATTAAGAACTCCTCGATAGGACGTAGAACGGTTCGCGGTTTACTATGGACACGTTAGTCTTCCCGCCTTATGAAAGCTGAACGCGTGCCTCTCCCGCTCCCTCCTGGTATGCCCGATTCTCCCCGTGAGTTCCTTGCCAATTGGACCGCAAGCAGGGGAAACTTGCGTAATTTCCTGGAGCAGCAGGCTTTCGCCCCGCTGGGTGAAGAGCACCAGAGGGCGGCCGGTGAGGCGTCGGCAGCCGCGGCGGTAGAGCACCTCTTCGGCATCGACCTGGATGCTTTTTCTTCTGGTGTGGACTCCGTTCGGGGCTCCTTCGAATCCGCCGGCGCGCGCTCCATCACTGAGCCCGACCCAGACATCCCCCAGGACACCGGCGCTGCCGCCTTCTTCGACGTGGATAACACCTTGGTCCAAGGGTCCTCGCTCGTGTCTTTTGCCTTGGGCCTCGCGCGGCGTCGCTACTTCAAGCTCTCAGAGATCCTGCCCATCGCCTGGAAGCAGCTAAAATTCCGGATTTCCGGTTCGGAGAACGCCGCCGACGTGGCCGCAGGGCGCGTGCAAGCGCTCGAGTTTGTCAAGGGCCGCTCAGTGGAGGAAATGGTGGCTTTGTGCGAGAGCATCGTGGACCAATCCATGGCCCGCAAGGCCTACCCGGGCACGAAGCAGCTGGCGCAAATGCACCTCGACGCTGGCCAGCAGGTATGGCTGGTCACGGCCACCCCCGTGCAGCTGGCGCAGATTCTGGCGCAGCGTTTCGGTTTCACGGGCGCGCTCGGCACCGTGGCGGAGGTCAAAGATGGCCGCTTCACCGGCCGCCTCGTGGGCGATATCCTCCACGGGCCGGGTAAGAAGCACGCCGTGGCGGCGCTCGCCACACTGGAGAACCTCGATCTTGAGCGCTGTACCGCCTACTCCGACAGCGCCAACGATGTCCCGATGCTTTCCATGGTGGGAACCCCCGTGGCCATTAATCCGGATTCCAAGCTGCGCGATATTGCAGAGGAAAAAGGCTGGCTCATCCGCGACTACCGCTCCGTGCGCAAGGCCGTGCGCGCTTATGGCCTCCCCGCGCTAGCCACCGCGCTCTTCTCCTATGGCAGCTGGCGCTTCGTGCGCCGCTAACTGCTGCTCTGCGCCTTGGTGCGCAGCATGTCCATGCACATGACCGCACCAATCAGCCCGGCATGCTGTTGTGGGTCGAGCCCCGGCGCAATGCTGAGGCGGTACGTATTCTTCCCAGCGAGGAACCGGCCCACGCCCGCCCACTCATTGCGAACTTCCGCTAGAGGCTGGCCTTGGCTAGTAATCGTGATATTCCAATCCCAGACATCGCCTTCAATCTCGATCTCCGGGAAGCCCTCCATTTCCAAGCTCAGGCGCGTCTTCAGGAGGGAGAACTTTTTAGTTACGACCGCCATGGGCTTCTCGACGCCCGGCAGGTACACCTCATAGGTATCCCGCACGAAGTTCGGCGGATCCTTAATCACCATGAGCGGCTGCTGCGGATTGCCCTGTTCATCAGTGAAGGCGACTTCGAGGCTGCGGGAGGAGTTGAAGAACATGTCCTTCAGGCTCGTCGACTGCAGAATCGTCCCGACGGGCACGCCTTGTTCATCGGCGATCAGGAATTCATCCTGCATGAAGGACTTGGTCTGTGAGATAACCAGGCTGTCAAGAGTGAGGAGTCGAGGCAACATAGTTCGCCATTTTACGTACGTGATGGGCTCCTGTGGGGCCAGAAGGATGACACTCCCCCGCCTAGTTTATAGAGGCAAATATACACCCCATAACACCCACTCAACTATTAGCATAGACGCAGGTCAGAATAGATGTCCGAAGCGTGTTTTATAGTTCTGTTAGAACATAGAATCGAGATAGAAGCTTAGAGGACATCGTGAATACTGCTACCCAAACCGCCTACTTTTCCCATATGAATCCTGACTGCGCCCTCGCTGTGGAGCGCAGCGCCGCCCGCCGCGCAGACTACCGCTCTTGGGTAGCTGCCATGCCAGACCTCGATGAGGATTTTGATGTCGCGTGCCAGAGGCTCGTCGCCAAGCTTGGCGTCGGCGACTATACCGTGAGCGAATGCTGCCTGGCCGTGCACCGACTCACGGAGCTCCCGCAGGTCAAGGCGTTACAGGACAGCCAGTTCCTGCTGGATATGAAGGCCCTCATCACTATTGACCGCACCCTGACAAAGCTGGGCGCGTTGCCGCCAGAAACGCTCGCGCTTATCGACGATGCCCTGATCACCTTCTTCACCCCCACCTCCCCGAATCAGGTCTTTCCCACCCCAGCGCAGATTGGGCGCAAACTACGCGATATTTGCAAGAGTATTGACAAGACTTTTAGCTTTCGCAATTCCCCGCAGAAAGAGACGTATACCTTCACCGATACTGGCCAGCGCGGCATCCTTGAGCTCAATACCGATAGCGCCACGGGCATGATTCTGGATAGCTACATCAAACAAGCGGCAAAGGAGAACGGACTCTCACAGGCTGATGCCCTGAAAAAGCTCATCGCCGGTAGTATCTCGCCGCCGGCGACTGTCATTCTGCACACCTACCAAGCCAGCGATATCGATGACGCCCCCACCTTCGTCCAAGGCCATGGGTGGACGTCACAGGACATGCCTGTCACGCGCACGCGCGACCTCTCCTCGCAGCCACCGGAATCGCGCAGCTACATCGCCTCGGAGCTCATCCGCACATACGTGGAAGGCCGGGATGGCACCTGCCGCGCTCCGGGGTGCAACCGGCCGGCCTACCTGTGCCAGATGGACCACCGCGTCAACTACGCCGACGGCGGCGCCACGCACCCACGCAACCTGGCCAGTTTGTGCCAGCACCACCACAATATGAAGACTGATGGGCGCGCGCACTACATCATGGACCCGCACACCGGGGACATCGTGTGGCTCTACGAAGACGGGACCTGGGCTATGACGGAGCCGACTGGCCCGCTGGCACAGAAGACGAAGCGTTGGGCACAAACAGTGGCCCAAAAGATTTCGGCCACCCGCGAGCGCGCCCAGCAAGAAGCTAAGGAAGCACAGGCCGCTGCCGAGGAACCCCGTACCCCGACCTCCCCGCAGGAGGACATTCCGTTCTAAGCGGCTTCGTCGTCTGAAACGACGGCGCAGTCATCCGAAACGGCGGGAAGGAGAAAAGATAACAGAAACTCCCCGCCACGATCCTGAAAGGACCATGCGGGGAGTTGCAGGCGAAGCTTTACTTGCCCAGCTTGCGACGCTGAACGCGGGTGCGACGCAGCATCTTGCGGTGCTTCTTCTTGGACATGCGCTTGCGGCGCTTCTTGATGACAGAACCCATAGTAGGTTTCCTCACTTTCGGTATCAGTACGTACGTAAACCGGCCGGCAACGCCTGGAATGAAACCACACACGGTGCACTCGTGGCGGCCCCTGCGAAACAGGGAGACACAGGCATACCAGTGCCGAAACGAATGTTCACTATCTTACCTAGCGGCCTGCCCAGCACCAAAACTAAGGGCAGCGCCCACCGCCGCGGACCGCGAGTGGTCCGCAGTGGTGGGCGCTGCCAGAAAGAGGTGAACGCTAGGCTCCGTATACGGAGGCCTCAAGGTATTCCTTGACGGCAGATTCGTGGACGCGGAAGGAGCGTCCCACGCGCACGGCCGGCATGTCACCTGCATGAACCAACCTGTACACCGTCATCTTGGAGACACGCATGATCTCCGCAACTTCGGCGATGGTCAGGAAAGTTCCCTTATCTTCATTCGTCATAGTTTATTTAACCCTTCAGCACGTGACGCGCTGTAGGCTTCCCCTCCCACAGGACTATCACGCACGCGCTCCTGCCAGCTTAGCGTGAAACGTGTGACTAATGCGACCCAAGAGCTAATTTTTTCCTCTTTCGCACCGCTGTTCCCCATCAAGCCCGTGTGACAACATATGCCACAGGGCTACCAGAACGGCGGGAAATTTTAAGCAAGTTCCTGCGCACGCTGGGTGCATGCTTCGGCGGCACGGAAGAACGCGCCCCGCAGGCCAGACTCCTCGAGTTCACGAAGGGCGGCAGCAGTGGTTCCCCCCGGGGAGGTTACCCCTGCGCGCAAAGCCACCGGATCCTTGCCGGATTCAGCCAGCATGGTGCCCGCGCCTTGGGCGGTGCGGGTGGCTAGCTTTTCGGCGACGTCACGGGTGAGGCCGAGCTGCACACCGGCGTCGATCAGCGCTTCGGTGACAAGGAAGTAATACGCGGGAGCAGAGCCTGCCAGTGCGGTGGCGGCGTCGATGTGCTTCTCCTCAATGACAGCAACCTCGCCGACGGCTTCCAGAAGCTTGACCACGCCAGCCTGTTGCTCTTCGGTGACGTGGGAACCACCCGCGCAGGTGCACATGCCCTTGCCCACCAACATGGGGGTGTTCGGCATGACGCGGACGACTGGCACGCCCTCGCCGGTGGCCTTCTCCAACGTCTCGAGGGTCAGGCCGGCAGCCATGGACACAACCACGGCCGTCTTGGGGATGTCGAGGCCTTCAAGGAGCTCCTCGATGGCATAGGGCTTCACGCACGCGAAGATGTATTCCGCGCCGTCGATAGCCGCAGCATTATCGCTCGTGACCGACACGCCATAGGCGCTCTTTAGCTCCTCGCTGCGCTCGGAACGACGGTTGGTCACCACGATGTCCGCGGCGTCATAGCCCGCATTCACCAGCCCGGAAACTAGGGCTTCGCCGATTTGTCCTCCACCAAGTACTGCAATTTTTGTCATGCTATCCAGGGTGCCAGAAAGGCTAGGATGCGGCCACCAGGTCAAGGCTGTGCACGCAGGCTGACCCCGCGCATGCAAAAGGCATCTGCCAGAAGGCGTTTTCTGCTCTGAAAACGTCCTTTGCAAAGGGTAAAAGGCGTTTTCAGGGGCAAAGATACCTTTTAACAGATGCCTTGTGACAGATGCCTTATGAGAAGGTGTCCTATGGAGCTGGTTCTTACATCACCACGAGGAGCGGGCCGAAGGTCAGCACCAAGCCGGCCACGGCTGCGAGGAACATGGAGAGGCCATCGCGGCTGGTACGCAGTGCGTGGACGATGCCAACGATGACACCGGTGACAACTACACCAAGCACCAGGACAACGAGGCGGTCGAAGCGATCCCAGAGGATCTCAAAGCCCTTGAACACGATGGCGCCGAGCACGATGCCCACGAGGGCGAGCAGGACGACGGCGAAGGGGTTGAGCTTGCCTTCGTCTTCCTCGTCGTAGTCCTCGTCATACTCGTCAACGTCCTCATCGACTGCCTCGAGCTCACCCGTGGTGAAGGTGTCCTCGGCGGCGTCCTGCGGCTTCTCATCGACCGGTGCGGCGGTCTTTACCTCAGGCTTCTCTGGCTCGTCCTTGACCTTTTGGATGACGCGGGTGTCATCATCAGAAGGCTGGGAAGGCTTGGACTCGGACTCCGCGGGCTTCTCCACAGGAACGGCAGCGGCCTGGGGCTTGTCCACCTTCTGGGCTGCTTCCTGCTTGGGGGCTTCCTTCTTCGGAGTCTCTTCCTTGGACTCCTTCTTGGTCTCCTTCTTCGGAGCAGGAATCACCGGGGCCGTCTCATCGATGGAGACGTTCGAGTGCTTTGCCTCAGCCGGGGTTGCCTTCACCTTTTCGAGATTGCCGGTCAGCTCCGCAACTGAGATGCCGCCTTCATCGAGGCTCCGGCGACGGCGGCGCGGGGTCTTCTCCTCGCCGGGTCGGTCCTTCGCGTTACGGGCCAGCAGCTCCGCAACTGTCAACTGTTTCTTGTCAGCCACGTTTCTTTCCTATTCCAGTCCCTTATCGGTACGGCGCAAAATAACACCTTCTCGGAGAGCCCAGGGGCAGATCTCCAGCTTTTCGATTCCCAGGGCACGCATGCTCGCCTCCGCCACTAAAGCACCGGCGACGATCTGATGCGATCGGGTAGAACTTACACCCTCAAGGTCCGCCCTGTCAGCTGCAGTCATACGGGAGATGAAGGAAATCAGCTGACGCAAACCCGGCGCCGTAAGGGTGCGTTTGACGTAGGGACCCGCAGACGAGGGCGCAGCACCGGTCAAACGGGCCAGCGTGCGGAATGTTTTCGAGGTTCCCACGGCCAATCCCGCAGGGCCCAGGGCGCGCATCTTATCGGCCACGCCGACCAGTTCCGCGTCAATGTAATCCCGCAGCAAATTTACCTTGGACTTCTGCGGAGGATCGGTATCAAACCAATTATGAGTCAGGCGGCCAGCTCCCAAGTCGAGGGAGAAAGCCATTTCCGGATGCTCATCGGTACCGGTGGACAGCTCCAGCGAACCGCCACCGATATCGAGGTTGGTGATGCGGCCAGCGGACCAGCCATACCACCGGCGGGCGGCGAGGAAGGTCAAACGCGCTTCCTCCTCGCCCGACAAGATTTCTAGGCGGACGCCGGTTTGCTTCTCAACTTCATCGAGAACCTTGGCCGAGTTCGTGGCCGAGCGCACGGCGGAGGTAGCAAAAGCCATGAATTCATCACAACCCAGCTTCTGGCCCAGCTCAGCGGCCTCACTCACGGCGGAGATGAGCTTCTTCATGCCCTTCTCGTGGATGTTGCCGTCCTTGTCTAGCTGTTCCACCAGACGCAGCGGGGTCTTCCAATCGCTCATCGGCGAAGGCCGCCCACCGGTTGCGGCGTCGACCGCAACGAGGTGGACGGTATTACTTCCGACGTCTAATACACCTAATCGCACGCCTCTAGAGTAGTAGGTCTACCGTGGGTAGGTGTGAATCGCCCGAAATCAAATGAAGTTTACCTGGGTTTTCCCGCCTCCTCCCCGGCGGCGGCGTCCATCTTGGCCGGCCGCGAAAAGGCCCCCGATTTTCCTAGAGAGTGGTTTGAATTTACGGATCCAAACGATCCACTCCACGTCTTTTCCATCGACCTGACCTGGCTCGAATCGCACTATGCCTGCCAGTTTGGGACGGAGAGGTGCCACGGCATCGATAAGCAGCAGCCCGATGTCGGCTGCTGCGTGCACGGCGCCTACATGGCTGATGAGACGGATCGGGAGCAGCTTCGCGACGCCGTCGCGCGCATGCCCGCCCGCTTCTGGCAGCACCGCCCTGCGGGGGTAGATGAGTTCCTGGAACACGGAGAACCTGAGGAGTTGGAGCCCTGGCTGGAGTGGGATGAGCTCGACGGCGATGATGGCGAGCCGGAGCCGGCCCTGAAGACGCCGCTTGTCGACGGCGCCTGCATCTTCGCCAACCGCGCCGGCTGGCCCACGGGCGCGGGCTGCGCTATCCACCAATGGGCGCTCGAGGCGGGTGAGGAACTCACCGTGGTCAAGCCCGAGGTGTGCTGGCAGCTGCCGATTCGCCGGCACGAGGACTATGAGGAGCGCCCCGACGGGGAGGAAATCCTGCGCACCACTATCGGCGAATATGACCGCCGCGGGTGGGGTAACGGCGGAGAGGACTTTGATTGGTATTGCTCGGCAGATCCCTCCTGCCACATCGCGGAAGAACCGCTGTGGAAGTCGCAGAAAACCGAGCTGATCGCGCTACTCGGAGAGGAGTGCTACGACATCCTGGCCACACACTGCGAGGCCCGGGCACGGTCCGGAGTCGAGTTCCCGCGGCACCCGGCTGACCCCCGCGTTTAAGCCTCGAACTTATAGCCCAGGCCGCGCACCGTCACGAGCTGCTGTGGGCGGGAAGGTTCGGCCTCAATCTTGGAGCGGAGGCGCTTGACGTGAACATCGAGGGTCTTGGTATCGCCCACATAATCCGCTCCCCAGATGCGGTCAATGAGTTGGCCGCGAGTCAGTACACGTCCGGCGTTGCGCAGTAGGTATTCGAGGAGGTCAAACTCCTTGAGCGGCATGGATACCGGCTCGCCGGCCACGAGAACGGTGTGGCGCTCCACATCCATGCGCACGCGGCCGCCTTCCAGGATTTGCTCGTCGGGCTCCTCCTCAGCGTGCTCGGAGGAGACATCTTGGCCACGGCGCAGCACAGCGCGGATGCGGGCGATGAGCTCGCGGGAGGAATAAGGCTTAGTCACATAGTCATCCGCGCCGAGCTCCAGGCCCACAACCTTGTCAATCTCCGAGTCGCGCGCGGTCACCATAATCACCGGCACAGAAGACGTCGTGCGCAATTGCTTGCAGACGTCCGTTCCAGACATTCCCGGCAGCATGAGGTCCAGCAGGACGATGTCTACGTTATGTGCCGCAAACTGTTCGAGCGCGCTGGGCCCGTCGGGGGCAAGGAGAACGTCGAATCCCTCCTTTCGGAGGAGGAAGGCGAGGGGATCGGCCAGCGACTCTTCATCTTCAACGATGAGGATGGTGGTCATTGCGCTTTATCCTTTCGACGAGCTGCTACACGCGCCACAGCGCGCTGCAAACCAGGGGCGGCAGAGCTGACGGCTCCGTCTTCTATATTATCCCGGTTAATAAGATTATCCGCTGGCTTCTCTTCGGCGTATATAGGGAGCTCGATAGTAAACGTCGAGCCAGTTCCGGGGCGTGACCACAGCTTGATATTGCCGCCGTGATTAGCCACGACGTGCTTCACAATGGCCAAGCCAAGGCCAGTCCCGCCGGTCTGCCTGGAGCGTGCCTTATCCACGCGGAAGAAGCGCTCAAATACCCGCTTCTGGTCTTCCGGAGCAATGCCGATGCCGCGGTCCGTGACTCGGATGTGCACGACCTTCCCGCCGACGACCTTCTGCGTCACCGATACCGGAAGCTCATCCGGCGAATAGTGGATGGCGTTGGAGATCAAGTTTGAGATCGCCGTAACCAGGAGGGATTTATCTCCCATGACGTGAACACCTGCGGATTCGCCGCGGGTGAGCTGGTTGTGGTGGGAATCGGCGGCGAGCTGGTTGCGGGTGATGGCCTCATCGATGACGTCATCGAGGTCAAGCGGCTCCATCTCTGGCAGCGCCTCCGCACCCTGCAGCTTGGACAGGGAAATGAGCTCGCTGACCATCTCGGCCATGCGAGCGGCTTCCTTTTGCACCCTGCTGCCGAAGTACTCGACATGCTCGGGATCCCCCGTGTCTTCGAGGAGGGCCTCGGCTAACAGGGCGATGCCGCCGACTGGGGTCTTCAGTTCGTGCGACACGTTAGCCACGAAGTCACGGCGGGCAGATTCCATGCGCACCGATTCGGACTCGTCGGTGCCGTAGACGATGACGAAGCGATCGTCGTTCAGCGTCAGCGGCTGAACCACCGCGCGTACCTGAATCACGCGGTTACCCGTGCGCCGCTTGGGAATGGCAAGGTCCAGCGTTCGAGTCTCCTTATCGTCGAAGACCTCCTCCGCGACCTTCCAAATATCGGGGTTCACGGCACGGTCGTGCACCATCGACATTTGATGGGACGCAGGGTTGGAAAAGATGACCTCTTTGTCGCGCGAGAGCACCGTCATACCGGCCGGCGAGCCCGCCACGGCGAGATGCAGGACCTGGCTCACACTGGTGACCTGGTTGGCGTCCGCATCGCGGACGCGGCGGCGCTCCATGCGTTCACGGAACCGAGCCAGCACCGGAATGGCCAGACCACAGGCCACCACGCCGGCAAGAAAAGCTAAAACCAGTTCCACAATCATTCACGCCCCTACAAAGAATCCCCAAGGAGTATATGCTCCCTGGGGATTGTGCGCAGCACGCAGCTTGCTCGGTGTTTAGTTCTTTCCACCCTGAGCGGCCACGGCGGCAGCGCCGGCAGCAGCAGCTTCCGGATCGAGGTAGGTGCCGCCCGGGTTCACCACGGAGCCGTCCTCGGTGATCTCGTAGACCAGCGGGATACCAGTTGGAATATTAAGGCCGGCAATCTCCTCATCGGAGATCTGATCCAGGTGCTTGACCAGCGCGCGCAGGGAGTTGCCGTGTGCGGCGATGAGAACGGTCTCACCCTTCTTGGCGCGCGGGAGGATCTCCTCCTCGAAATAAGGAACGAAGCGCTCGACGACATCCTTCAGGCACTCGGTACGCGGAACCTGATCCAGGTTGGCGTAGCGCGGGTCACCGGCCTGGGAGTACTCGGCGCCATCCTCCAGCTCCGGCGGCGGGGTGCCGTAAGAACGGCGCCATGCCATGAACTGCTCCTCACCGTACTTATCCTTGGTCTCTGCCTTGTTGAGGCCCTGCAGGGCGCCGTAGTGGCGCTCGTTGAGGCGCCAGTCGCGCACGACCGGGATCCAGTGGCGGTCCGCAGCGTTGAGCGCAATATTGGCGGTGCGGATGGCACGGCGCAGCAGGGAGGTGTAGACGATATTCGGCAAGATGCCCTGTTCCTTGAGCAGCTCGCCGCCACGCTTGGCCTCGCCCTCACCCTTGGCGGTGAGGTTGACATCAACCCAACCGGTGAACTGGTTGGACTCGTTCCATTCGGACTGTCCGTGTCGAAGTAGAATCAGCTTTCCGTTACTCATAAACACCAGCATGCCACGTTTTTCGACAGCGCGTCAGGTGGTTTTAATATCCGATTGCCCGGCGCGCATGACAGTCCGGAATCTCGATACTCATCGCATCGGCATAAATATTCTCCAGCTGGGTGGCGGCCGCTGCCCAACTGAACTGCTGGGCGTGATCGACGGCGGCTTCGCCCATGGCGATGCGGCGGGGGTCGTCGTCAAGCAACTGCTCTAGCGCGTCAGCCCAATCCTGCGCCGAATGGGAGTGAACGAGCAAGCCCGTGTCACCATCCGCGACGGCAATAGGCAAGCCGCCGACGGCCGCTGCCACCACGGGCGTTCCGGAGGCCTGCGCTTCCATGGCTACCAGCCCGAAAGACTCGTTATAGCTGGGCACCGCGACGATATCCGCGGCTTGATAGATGGCCACGAGCTCCTGCGGCGGGCGCGGGCTCAGGAAGCGCACGACGCGCTCCACCCCCAGCTCACGAGCGAGGTTGTGGTAGGCATCCGGCGAGGAATTCGCCCCAGAGGCACCGCCACAGATGATCACGCGCAGGCGACGATCCGGATCGCGCTCCATCAGCTCCGCGGCGGCGCGGATGAGCACGTCGGGGCCCTTGAACTTTTGCAGGCGACCCACAAAGGCCACGACTTTGGTGTGCAGCGGGATGCCCAGCTGGCGGCGGGCGCGCTCCGTCATACGGTCTGTACCCGGGGTATACAGCTCGGTATCTGCACCCGGGGAGACCACGACGATATTCTCCGGCGAGGCGTCGTAATGCTCGATCAGATCGCGGGTTTCCTGGGCGGTGTTGACCACCAGGATGTCGGCGTTATCCACCAGTTGCTGCTCGCAAATGCGGCGGGCTTCGGTTTCCGGGGTGTCATCGAGCGTGCGGTGCACGTTCTTCACCGCGGCCAGCGTGTGTGCGGTGTGGACAAGAGGGACGTCCCAAAGGTCACGCAGCAGCCAGCCCACCTGGCCGGAGAGCCAGTAGTGGGAGTGGATAACGTCATACTCCACCTCAAAACAGCGCGCGAAGTTGAAGATGCCGCCCGTGAACGCGGCCAGCTGCGTGGACAGTTCCTCCTTGCTGAGGCCTTCATAGGGTCCCGCCACAATATTGATGACGCGCAGGCGCTCCTCGACGTCCACCACTTCCCCCTGACTGGGGCGCGTGGCGCGAGTGAAAATATCGACCTCTACGCCGAGGCGCGCGAGCTGGCGGGCAGTGTTAAGAACATAGACATTCATGCCGCCCGCGTCCCCGGAACCGGGCTGTTCAAGGGGCGAGGTGTGCATGGAAATCATCGCGATGCGCATAATTTTCCAGTGTATCCCGAAACGAGCCGCGTTATACTGGCCCGTACCTCAACCTACGCGACCGAAAGGTGAATCGATGTCGGCATACGAGTCCAAGGCGTGGCTCCAGTACTACCCGGAGTGGACCCCGCACAGCTTGGAGTACGGGGACACCACGCTTCTCGACGTTTACGACAACAACCTCGCGCTCCACCCCGACAAGCCGGCAACCTACTTCTTCGGCCGCACGCAGACCTATGCCGAGTTGGACAAGCAGGTTCGCCGCGCAGCCGCCGGCCTTCGCGCCTTCGGCGTGCGCCCGGGAGACCGCGTTGCCATCGTCGCCCCCAACTGCCCGCAGTTCATCTCCGCCTTTTGGGCCGTACTCAAGCTGGGCGCCATCGCGGTGCTCCACAACCCGCTCTACACCGCCCACGAGCTGGAGGGCCTGTTTAAGAACCACGGCGCACGCATCGCCATTGCGTGGGATAAAACGGCCTCCACCTTGGAGAAGCTGCGCCCGACGACCTCCCTGGAGACCGTCGTCTCCATCAACATGATCAACGCGATGCCGACTCCGCAGCGCCTAGCCCTGCGCCTGCCTATTCCGCCGCTGAAGTCCAAGCGCGATCAGCTCACCGCCCCGGCCCCGAATACGGTGCCGTGGGAATCCCTCGTGGGCAACGCGATCGGCGGCGATGGTTCTGACGTCATCACCCCGGAGGAAGTCACCAAGGACACCACCGCGCTGATCCTCTACACCTCCGGCACCACTGGTAGCCCCAAGGGTGCGGAGCTGACCCACGGCAACCTCTTCTCCAATATCTTGATGGGCAAGCACTGGGTACCGGGCCTGGGCGATTCCCCTGAGCGCATGCTCGCCGCCCTCCCCTTCTTCCATGCCTATGGCCTGACCATGAACGCCACCTTGGCGCCGCTCATCGCCAGCGAGCTGGTGCTGCTTCCGAGCCCGCAGATGCCGCTCATCATGGATCTCATGAAGAAGCACACCCCAACCTGGGTGCCGGGTGTGCCGACCTTGTACGAGCGCATTGTGGCGAAGGCGGAAGAAAACGACGTCTCCCTCGATGGCGTGCGCGCGGCCTTCTCCGGTGCCTCGACCCTGCCGGTCAATACCGTGGAGAAGTGGGAAAAGTACACCGGTGGCCTGCTCGTGGAGGGCTATGGCCTGACGGAGTGTTCGCCCATCATCGTGGGCAACCCCATGAGCAACGACCGCCGCCCCGGCTACGTGGGCATCCCCTTCCCGGATACCGAAATTCGCATCGCCAACCCGGAGAACCTGGATGAGACCATGCCGGACGGCCAAGAAGGTGAGGTCCTGGCCCGCGGCCCGCAGATTTTCAAGGGCTACTTCGGCGATGAGGAAGCCACCGAGAAGGCCTTCCACAATGGCTGGTTCCGCACCGGTGATATGGGCGTGATGGAGGAAGATGGCTTCATCCGCTTGGTCAGCCGCATTAAGGAAATCATCATCACCGGCGGCTTCAACGTCTACCCCGGCGAGGTTGAGGAAACGCTGCTGGACCACCCAGACGTGGCGGAGGCCGCCGTGGTGGGCCGCCCGCGTTCGGACGGCTCGGAGGACGTCGTGGCCTGCATCGTGCTGAACGACGGCGCCGCGCTCGACCCCGAAGGCCTCAAGGACTACTGCCGCGAGCGCCTGACCCGCTACAAGGTGCCGCGCACCTTCTACCATTTTGAGAAGCTGGCCACGGACCAGCTGGGCAAGATTCGCCGCCGCGAGGTTCAGGCGGATCTACTGGAGCGCCTCAAGGCTGAATAATAGCGCTGCATAACCCCGGAGCGATCCCTGCGCGATAGACGCATATCACCGGGGTTATAATATTTTCACTCCTCTAAGCAACTTTGCTAATTTTTGCGAGACTTCTGTCACAAGTTGGTTATACTGTTCCACACATAATAAGTTTGACCACCTAAGGAGTTCGCGAACATGACCGAATCCCCTGCCCAGGCCCCCTCCGCCTTTGAGACGAAAGCCTGGCTCCAGTATTACCCTGAGTGGACTAAACCCAATCTGGATTACGGCACCGAAACGCTCTTGGACTCCTACCGAGAAACCGTGGAGAAATTCGGCGAAAGGCCCGCCACGTGGTTCTTTGGTCACCAGATGACCTACCGCGAACTCGACACCCACGTGCGCGCCGCCGCAGCGGGGCTTAAGGCCTTCGGCATTCGCCCCGGCGACCGCGTCGCCGTAGCGCTCCCCAACTGCCCCCAGCACGTGGCGGTCTTCTATGCCATCTTGAAGCTCGGGGCGACCGTCGTGGAGCATAACCCGCTCTACACCGCTGCTGAGCTCGAGCCCCTGTTCCAGGACCACGCCGCCCGCGTGGCCGTGGTCTGGGATAAGGCGAGCCCGGTCTTTGAGGAGCTGCGTGATTCCACGCCGCTGGAGACGATCGTTACGGTCAACATGATTGAGGCCATGCCGCGCCCCAAGCAGCTGCTACTGCGCTTGCCCCTTCCTTTCATTAAGGACAAGCGGGCCGAGCTTTCAGTTCCCGCCCCCAACACCGTTCCGTGGAGCACGCTCACAGGCCGCGCCATCGGCGGGCAGGGCCAGAAGCTCGAAGACGCCAAGGTCAACCGCGACGATACCGCACTAATCCTTTACACCTCCGGAACCACCGGCAGACCCAAGGGAGCGGAGCTGACCCACTCCAACCTGTACTGCAACATGAAGATGGCGGAAGCGTGGGTGCCCGAATTGGGCAAGAAGCCCGAGCGCATGCTCGCCGCCCTCCCCCTCTTCCACGTCTATGGACTCACCCTCATCGCCGCCCTTGGCGTACACATTGGCGGCGAGCTGGTCCTCACCCCTGCACCGAAGGTTCCTCTGCTCCTCGACATCATGAAGAAGCGCCTCCCCACCTGGATGCCGGGCGTGCCCACGATCTACTCCAAGGTTATGGAGGCAGCCAAGGAACAGAACATCGATCTCCACGGCATCGGGAACAGCCTCTCGGGCGCAGCAGCGCTACCAGAGGAGATCGTTGAGGAATGGGAGATGCTGACCGGCGGCCTGCTCGTGGAGGGCTATGGGCTCACGGAAACCTCGCCGATCGTGGCCGCAAACCCGCTCAACAAGAACCGCCGCCCCGGCTATATCGGCATCCCCTTCCCGGATACCGAGGTGCGCATCGGCAACCCAGACAACCTCAGCGAGACCCAGCCGGATGGCACCGCGGGCGAACTCCTCGTGCGCGGGCCGCAGGTGTTCAAAGGCTACTTCAACATGCCGGAGGCCACCGAGCAGTCCTTCCACGAAGGGTGGTACCGCACGGGTGACATGGCAATCATGGAATCCGATGGCTTCATCAAGATCGTCTCCCGCATCAAGGAAATGATCATTACCGGCGGCTTCAATGTGTACCCGGCCGAAGTGGAAGACGTTATCCGCCAGCACCCGGACGTTACCAACGTGGCCATCGTCGGCCGTCCGCGCGCGGACGGCTCCGAGGATGTCGTGGCCTGCATCATCCTGGAGGATGGCGCGGTGCTCGATCCAGAGGGCCTCAAGGACTACTGCCGCGAGCGCCTGACCCGCTACAAGGTACCGCGCACCTTCTACCACTTCGAGCACCTGGCCTCCGACCAGCTTGGCAAGGTCCGCCGCCGCGAAGTGCAGCAGGACCTCCTCAAACTGCTCGGCAAAGAAGCTTCCGCCTAAGCCGCGCGGTCGATATAGCGCATCACGCGCGTGGGGTTGAAGGTTCGGTAGAACGCTTCACCAGCACCGACAAGCTGGCTCACCAACGTGCTGAGCTGCCAATCCAGCTGCTCATCGGTGTAGCCCCACTTCGTGGGAATGCGGGCCGTGGCCACCAAGACCAGGTCCTGCCCATCGCCGCCATCGAGGTTCACCACCTCGATGCGCGCGGAGTAGACATACTGATCATCGTTCATAAACTCGGCCCAGCGCACGAGTGCATCAAGGTCGCACGCACAGCGGCCGGAGGGCGTGACGAGGCGGAGTTCAATATCCCCGGAGCCATCACGAGCGGATTCAATAGTGATCGCGTGTTCATTGATGAGGATGCTCACGGCCCCGTTCCGGTGGTCCACCACGTGAACGGACGTGCCGATCATCGCCAGGCGCGTGGCGCGCTCGTGCACCCGCCACATCCCCACCGCTGAAACCCCATAGGCCTCGCTGAAATAGTGGGGCGATACCGGCTTAAGCCCAGACCCCTTCCGTGGCTTGGAGGGCTCTTCCGGAAACTGCTCATCTAGGCGCGCGAAGACCGCCGACATTTCGGCCGCATAGCCCGCGATAATGCTCTTGAGTTGAGCATTCGTGGCCGTCGACGGCAGATAAGGCGGCGCAAGGACCAGCAGGTGGGTATGCATAGTAGAGCTTCCACAGGGCTCGGCAACGAGGTTGCCAGAGATTCCACCGCCGTTGAGATCATTGACCTCCATGCGCAAAGGCTGCCGGTCCGGGTTGAAGCGCACTGCACCGCCCCAATACCCAAGGACACAGAGGCCGCCCATCTCTTCATTGACGTCGACACTTAAGAATCCGCCCGCAATTTTGATGGTAGGCAAGCCGGTGGAGAAATCTTCCTCCAGCTTTCCGGCCAGCTTGGTCATGGTTTTGATGACTCGGCTTTTGCTGAGCCGAGCTGGTGTCTTGTTTGTTTTCTCGGTTGCTGATTGAGACATAGTCCCCCCTTGTTTTTCTTTTCTTTCATGCTGCGCGAACCGATGCTGAGCCACCCCTGCTCCTCCCCGAGCCGCTGCAGTGAGGCCAAGAATACAAAAGGTTGCGCAACTTCGCGCAGCGGCGACGCGGCGAGTACCCCCACAACCCAAACGTGAGAAAAACCTCACATTTTCCGCGCGGGAGGCCGCTTTGCGCGAAGGCTTCGACTACGGTGGCACATCATGATTGTTCTGTAGGGCTAACTAATCTTGCCCACAGCTCTTCATAAAACCGTTCCCCATCAGCTCAAAAGAGGAAAGATGCCTGTTACTATGCTGCATTCCATGCCCCGCCCGGCCGTACTTTTCGCCGGACAAGGCTCCGATTGGCAGGGTTTCATCACCACCGCCGCGCAGTCTGCCGCCACTGCTGACACCCTGCGCGAGACCCTCGCCCAGGCACGCAGCCTCACCGGCCCCGCCGCACGCACCATCGCCTCCACGTGCCCCGGCGCGCTCGAGCGCCTCGAGCAGCTCATTGCGGGTTCCACCGAGTCCACGTCCCTCGATGCCCTGCCGGCGGTCTCCATCCCCGGCATCGTCCTCGGCCAGATTGCCGCTATCGAGCAGCTGCGTGACCTGGGCGTCGACATCGACGAGCGCGCTGGGCATTCGCAGGGCAGCTTGGGCGCGTTGGCCGTCGACAAGCCAGCGCAAGCCCTGGCCCTGGCCATCCTGATGGGCACCGCCGCCAGCGCGGTCAACGGCTCCGATCCGCGCTCCCAGATGCTGTCCATTCGCGGCCTGGAGCGCAGCTTCATCACCGAGTACCTGCACGGCACCGCCGCCATCGCCGTGGTCAACGGCCGCCGCCACTTTGCGCTGTCCGGCAGCCCGGAGGACCTGGCTGCCACCCGCACCGCCATCGACGAGGCTGTGAAGAGCTTCAACGCCGAGCTGGAGAAGCGTACCGTCGGCGGCGATGAGCTCAGCCCCCGCTTTGATGAGCTGCCCGTGGCCCTTCCCTTCCACAACCCGGTGCTCGCCCCAGCGGCCGAGCGCACCGTGACGCTGGCTAAGCAGTGCGGCCTCGACGCGGATGAGGCCCGCGCGCAGGCCGAAGCCATCCTGGTCACCGAACACGACTGGCCGGCCACGCTCGCCGCGCTCGACTCCGAGCACCTCATTGTTCTCGACCGCGCCTTGGCGAACATCACCCGCCGCGTGGTGGAAGGCACGGGAGTCACGGTGGTCTCGGCCGCCACCCCGCAGGAGCTTGATGCGCTGGCGACGCCGGGCGCTGAACTGCCCAAGACCCTGAACTACGCTGACTTCGCCCCGCGCACCATCGAGCTTCCCAATGGCCGCACCTATACCCAGACCCGCTTCTCCGATCTCACGGGCCTGTCCCCGATCATGCTGGGCGGCATGACGCCGACCTCCGCTGATGGTGAGATCGTGGCCGCGGCAGCCAACGCTGGCCACTGGACGGAGATGGCCGGCGGCGGCATGTACTCCGATGAGGTCTTCCGCGCCCACCTGGCCACAATGGAGCAGCACCTGCGCCCTGGCCGCACGGCGCAGTTCAACACCATGTTCTTTGACCGCTTCCTGTGGAACCTGCACTTCGGCCAGGCGCGCATCGTGCCCAAGGCACGCGCGGCCGGTGCGGCTTTCAACGGCGTGTGCATCTCCGCCGGTATCCCGGAAGTAGAGGAAGCTGGCGAGCTGCTGGACCGCCTTCACGCCGATGGTTTCCCCTTCATCTCCTTCAAGCCCGGCACCGCGAAGCAGATCCGGGATGTGCTGGCCATCGCCACGGCCTACCCGGAGGACCGCATCATCATGCAGGTCGAGGACGGCCACGCCGGCGGCCACCACTCCTGGGTCAACCTGGATGACATGCTGCTGGATACCTACGCCGAAATCCGCCAGCACCCCAACGTCTACCTGGCGGTCGGCGGCGGCATCGCCTCCCCGGATCGCGCCACCTCCTACCTCACCGGTGAGTGGGCGAAGAAGCACGCTATGCCGGCCATGCCTGTCGACGCCGTCTTCCTCGGCACCGTCGCCATGGCCACCAAGGAAGCCAAGGCCACCGATTCGGTGAAGGACCTGCTGGTCAACACGGAAGGCATTTCGCCTTCCAAGAACGGCGGATGGGTCGGCCGCGGCACCGGTGCGAACGGCGTGGCATCCTCGCAGTCGCACCTTTTGGCGGACATCCACGACCTGGATAATTCCTTCGCCGCGGCCTCGCGCCTGATTACTTCCCTGAGCATCGAGGAATACCCGGCCCACCGCCAGGAGATCATCGACGCCTTGGCCAAGACCTGCAAGCCTTACTTCGGCGATGTGGAGTCCATGACCTACGCGGAGTGGCTCGAGCGCTTCGTGGAGCTGGCCCATCCGTTCGTGGATCCCAGCTGGGATGACCGCTTCTTCGATCTCCTGCACCGCGTCGAAGCCCGCCTGAACCCGGCCGACCATGGCCAGATTGAAACTCTCTTCCCCGCTGTGGAAGCTGTGCACGATGCCCCGCAGGCCGTGGCCAAGCTGCTGGATGCTTACCCTGCCGCACGCACCACCGAGGTCTCCGCGCGCGATGCCGCCTGGTGGATTTCCCTGCACTACAAGCACGTCAAGCCCATGCCGTGGGTACCGGCCCTGGACGGTGACCTGAAGTCCTGGTTTGGCAAGGACACCCTCTGGCAGGCACAGGATGAGCGCTACACCGCTGACCAGGTGCGCATCATCCCCGGCCCCGTGGCCGTGGCGGGCATTACCAAGAAGAACGAGCCCGTGGCGGACCTGCTTGCCCGCTTCGAGCAGGCCACCACGGATGCGCTGCTGGAGCAGGGCTCGACCCCGCAGAAGGCTTTCTCCCGCCTGAACTCCGCCGCCGATGAAGCCGCATTCCTGCGCACTTCTCCTACCCTGCTGTGGCACGGCCACCTCATGGCCAACCCGGCTTATGAGATGGATGAGAACGCCTTCGACCTGCGCCAGGATGCTGAAGGCAACTGGGAGATTGTTATCACGGCGGACTCCTATTGGGATGACCTGCCGGAGGAGCAGCGCCCCTTCTACGTTCGCGAGGTCACCGTCCCTGTGGACCTGCCGGAGGATGTAGCCACGGGTGGCTCCCCGGTGGTCTCCGAGGAGCGCCTGCCTAACTCCGTCTTCACCCTCCTGGAGGGCTTGGCTGGTGTCGGCTCCACGGCAGAGCAGGGCGATGAGATCACTAAGATGCCCACCGTCGAGTCCGGCTACTCCTTCCACTTCCCTGCTTCGCTGCTCTCCGCACACAGCGCGGTGACCTGCGGTGAGTCCTCCACAGAGAAAGCCGGCACCCCGGATGTCCTGGTCGGCCCGTGCTGGCCGGCCATCTATGCCGCGCTCGGCTCCGGCCGCCTAGAGGATGGCTACCCGGTCATCGAAGGCCTGCTTAACGCGGTGCACTTGGACCACGTCATCGACCTGCGCGTGCCGCTGGAGCAGCTTGCCGACGGCCGCCAGATCGACGTCACCTCCTCCTGCACTGCCATCGAGGAATCCGTCTCCGGACGCATCGTGACGGTGGAGCTCGAGCTCAAGGATCACGTTTCCGGTGACATCGTGGCCACGCAGATGCACCGCTTTGCCATCCGCGGCCGCGCCACCGGCACCGCCGCACCGAGCCAGGCACCGGAGTGGGGCGGCGGCAAGTCCGCCACCAAGGTGGTACCAACGCCGCGCTCCTTCGTCGACCGCGCCACCGTCACCGCCCCGCAGGACATGACGCCGTTTGCGCTGGTTTCCGGTGACTACAACCCGATTCACACGTCCTATAATGCGGCCCAGCTGGTTAACCTGCAGGCACCGTTGGTGCACGGCATGTGGCTCTCGGCCGCGGCACAGCAGGTGGCCGGCCGCCACGGCCGCGTGGTGGGCTGGACCTATTCCATGTACGGCATGGTGCAGCTGGGTGATGACATCGAGGTCACCGTCGAGCGCGTCGGCCGCAAGGGCATCCACCAGGCCCTCGAAGTCACCTGCCGCATCGAGGGCGAAGTCGTCTCCCGCGGACAGGCCCTGCTTGCCGCGCCGACCACGGCGTACGTCTACCCCGGCCAAGGCATCCAGGCCGAAGGCATGGGCAAGGGCGACCGCCAGGCCTCTCCGGCAGCGCGCGAGGCCTGGCGCCGTGCCGATGCGCATACCCGCGAAAACCTCGGCTTTAGCATCCAGAAAGTCATCGATGAGAACCCGACGGAGCTCACCGTTCGCGGCACCACCTTCCGCCACCCGCAGGGCGTGCTGCACCTGACCCAGTTCACCCAGGTGGCCCTGGCTGTGGTGGCCTATGCCCAGACCGAGCGCCTGCGCGCCGAGGACGCCCTGGCCCCGACCTCCTATTTCGCCGGCCACTCCCTGGGCGAGTACACCGCGCTGGCCTCGCTGGCGAATATCTTTGACCTTGAGGGTGTCATCGACATCGTCTACTCCCGCGGCTCCGCCATGGGCAGCCTGGTCCCGCGCGATGCGGAGGGCAACTCCGAGTACGCCATGGCGGCACTGCGCCCGAACATGGCCGGCATTGATGCAGACAGCGTCGACGCCTGGGTGGCTGAGGTCTCCGAGGCCAGCGGTGAGTTCCTGGAGATTGTTAACTACAACATCCGCGGCCAGCAGTACTCCGTCGCCGGCACCAAGAAGGGACTCAAAGCCCTGGTGGATAAGGCCAATGCCATCGCCCCGCGCGCGGCGGTCATGGTCCCGGGTATCGATGTTCCTTTCCACTCCCGCGTACTGCGCGAGGGCGTTCCGGCCTTCGCGGAGAAGCTCGATGAGCTGCTGCCGCAGGAGCTGGATCTGGATGCCCTGGTAGGCCGCTACATCCCGAACCTGGTGGCCCGCCCCTTCGAACTCACCCAGGACTTCGTCGACGCCGTGGCACCGCTGGCTCCCTCCGGCAAGCTGGACGGGCTGAAGGTGGAGGACCTGAACGAGCACGAGCTCGCCCGCCTGCTGCTCATCGAGCTACTGTCCTGGCAGTTCGCTTCGCCTGTGCGCTGGATTGAGACCCAGGAGCTCCTCTTTGGCAAGGTCGAGCAGATCATCGAGGTCGGCTTGGCTTCTTCCCCGACGCTGACCAACCTGGCTACCCGCTCGCTGGCCGTCGCCGGCATCCCGGAGGGCACCATCCGCGTGCTCAATGTTGAGCGCGACCAGGAGCAGGTCATGCTTGCCGACGTCTCCGAAGCCCCCGCCGCCGCACCGGCTCCGGAATCCGCTGCGGAGGAAGCTCCGCAGGCCAGCGAAGCACCAGTCGAGGCTGCCGAGGCTCCGGCTGCGGCCGAGCCAGCTACACCGGCTCCTGCACCTACCGCGTCAGCTGCCTCCGGCGACGCCCCCGAGCTGCGCTTTGGTGCGGCGGAGGCCATCATGGTGCTCTTCGCCTTCCAGAACAAGATCCGCGTGGACCAGATCACGGACTCCGACACCGTGGAAGAGCTGACCAACGGCGTGTCTTCGCGCCGTAATCAGCTGCTCATGGACATGTCCGCGGAAATCGGCGTGCCGGCCATCGATGGCGCCGCCGATGCCGACGTGGCCACGCTGCGCGAGAAGGTCGCCACCGCCGCCCCGGGCTACTCCGCTTTCGGCCCGGTTCTGGGTGAGGCCGTCGGCGCGCGCCTGCGCCAGCTCTTCGGCGCTGCGGGTCTCAAGCCCACCGCCGTGGCGGACTACGTCACCGGAACCTGGGGCCTGCCCGAATCCTGGGTTGCCCACGTCGAGGCGGAGATCCTGCTCGGCTCCCGTGAAGAGGACTCCGTGCGCGGCGGCTCGCTGAGCACCGTGCCGGCGAGCACTACCTCGAAGTCCGCAGCACACGAGCTGATCGACGCCGCCGTCCAAGCCGTCGCCGCTACCCACGGTGCCTCCGTGTCCAAGGGCGCGGCCGCCGGTGGTGCCGGTGGCGGTGCCGTGGTTGACTCTGCTGCTTTGGATGCCTTCGCCGAGACCGTCACCGGTGAGAGCGGTGTGCTGGCTACTGTTGCCCGCCAGGTTCTTTCCCAGCTGGGCTTGGACTCCGAACCGGAGCTCATCGAGGCACCGGATACCACCGTCATCGATGCCGTCGAGGCAGAGCTCGGCTCCGGCTGGCTCAAGTCCGTCACGCCCTCCTTCGATGCGAACAAGGCCGTGCTTTTCGACGACTCC
This sequence comes from Corynebacterium sp. HMSC069E04, assembly GCF_001813175.1. Taxonomy (NCBI): domain Bacteria; kingdom Bacillati; phylum Actinomycetota; class Actinomycetes; order Mycobacteriales; family Corynebacteriaceae; genus Corynebacterium; species Corynebacterium sp. HMSC069E04. The sequence continues at coordinate 99,084 of NZ_KV811686.1, forward strand.
TGGGCCATCGCCCGCGAGCGCCTCGCCCGCCTGGCACTGGGCCAGGCCGAGTACCCGGTGAACAGCTTCCGCGGTGCCGGCGAGGATCTGGCGCGTCAGGCGCGCTGGTGGAAGCGCGAGGATATCGCCAAGGCCGCAATGGACACCACCCCCGGCGCGTATGCCGGTGAGGTTGCCCTGGTCACGGGTGCTGCCCCTGGTTCCATCGCCACCGCGCTGGTGGAGCGCCTGCTGGAGGGCGGCGCAACCGTCATCATGACTGCCTCTCGTGTCAGCCAGGCCCGCAAGGAATTCGCGCGCACGCTCTACGCCGAGCACGGGGCTGCTGGTTCCGCCTTGTGGCTGGTCCCGGCAAACCTGTCGAGCTTCCGCGATATCGATGCGCTCATCGACTGGATCGGCTCCGAGCAACGCGAGTCCGTGGGCAACGAGGTCAAGATCCTCAAACCGGCCCTCACTCCGACGCTGGCCTTCCCCTTCGCCGCGCCGAGCGTATCCGGCTCGCTGGCGGATGCCTCCGGTACCACCGAGGCGCAGGCCCGCTTGCTGCTGTGGTCCGTCGAGCGCACCATCGCGGGGCTGGCACGGCTGAGCCAGGAGGATGTGGACAAGCGCTGCCACGTTGTCCTGCCGGGCTCGCCCAACCGCGGCACCTTCGGTGGCGACGGCGCCTACGGCGAGGTCAAGGCAGCACTCGATGCCATCCTCAACAAGTGGAAAGTCGAAGCCGGCTGGCCGCAGGGTGTCACGCTGGCGCAGGCCAAGATCGGCTGGGTCGCCGGCACGCACCTCATGGGCGGCAACGATGGGCTGGTGCCCGCCGCCGAGAAGGCCGGCATCAAGGTGTGGAGCCCGGAGGAGATTTCCGCCGAGCTCATGGACCTGGCCAGCGCCGATTCGCGCGAGCAGGCAGCTCACGCCCCGCTGGAGAAGGACCTCACCGGCGGCTTGGAGGGCTTCTCCCTCAAGGAGCTCGCCGCAGATGTGGAGCCGGCAGGAACCACTGGCGCAGCTGCACATGAGGAAAAGGACGCCCCCGCCACCATCACCGCACTGCCCAACCAGGTACAAGCAGTACAGCCTGGCCTGGAGGAAGAAGTTGGCCAAGTCACCACGGACCTGGAGGACATGGTGGTCATCGCCGGTATCGGCGAGGTCTCCTCGTGGGGCTCCGGCCGCACGCGCTTCGAGGCCGAGTATGGCCTGCAGCGCGATGGTTCTGCGGAACTGACCGCAGCCGGTGTGCTGGAGCTGGCTTGGATGACCGGGCTGGTGGAATGGCGCGAGGACCCACACCCGGGCTGGTTCGTCGTGGAGAGCGATGAGGAGATCGCCGAGGAGGACATCTTCGAGCGCTTCCGCGATGAGGTCGTCGCACGCTCCGGCGTGCGCACCCTGACGGATAAGTACCACCTCACCGACCGCGGCTCCATCGACCTGACCACCGTCTTCCTCGACCGCGACGTCACCTTCACCGTGGATTCGGAGGCCACCGCCCGCGATATCCAGGACGCGGACCCGGAGTTCGTCAGCATCGTCGAGGAGGACGGCGAATGGCAGGTCACCCGCCGCCAGGGTGCCACCGTCAAGGTCCCGCGCAAGGCCACGCTGACCCGCACCGTCGCCGCCCAGATGCCGGATGACTTCGACGCTGCCAAGTGGGGCATCCCAGAGCACATGCTCGACTCCCTGGACCGCATGGCGGTGTGGAACCTGGTCAGCGCGGTGGATGCCTTCACCCAGGCCGGTTTCTCCCCGGCGGAGCTGCTGCGCTCCATCCACCCGGGTCAGGTGGCCACCACGCAGGGCACCGGTATCGGCGGCATGGAGTCCCTGCACAAGGTCTTCGTCACCCGCTTCCTCGGTGAGGAGCGCCCGTCGGACATCCTGCAGGAAGCCCTGCCGAACGTCATCGCGGCACACACCATGCAGTCCCTGGTGGGCGGCTACGGTTCCATGATTCACCCCATCGGCGCCTGCGCTACCGCAGCGGTGTCGATTGAGGAGGCCGTGGACAAGATTGCCTTGGGCAAGGCCGATGTGGTCGTGGCCGGCGGTATCGACGATGTCCAGGTGGAGTCCCTCCAGGGCTTCGGCGATATGAACGCCACCGCGGAGACCGCCAAGATGACCGCCAAGGGAATCGATGATCGCTTCATCTCCCGCGCCAACGACCGCCGCCGCGGCGGCTTCCTCGAAGGCGAGGGCGGCGGCACGGTCCTGCTCGTTCGTGCCTCATTAGCAGCCGACTTAGGACTGCCGGTGCTCGCGGTGGTCGCGCACGCCGCCTCCTATGGCGACGGCGCCCACACCTCCATCCCGGCCCCTGGCCTGGGTGCACTGGGTGCTGGCCGCGGCCGGGAGAACTCCCGCTTGGCGCGCTCGCTGCGCGGTCTGGGCCTCACCCCCAACGACGTCAGCGTCCTGTCTAAGCACGACACTTCCACCAACGCCAACGATCCCAACGAGTCGGAGCTGCACTCCCTGCTGTGGCCGGCGATTGGCCGCGATGAGGATCAGCCGATGTTCGTCATCTCCCAGAAGACGCTCACCGGCCACTCCAAGGCGGGTGCCGCGCTCTTCCAGACAGGCGGCATCATCGACGTCTTCCGCACGCACCGCATCCCGGCGAACGTGTCCCTGGACTGCGTCGACCCGCTCATCGCCCCGAAGGCGCCGAACCTGGTGTGGCTGCGCTCCCCGCTGGACCTCGGCTCTGCGGGCCACAGCGTGAAGGCCGCGGCACTGACCTCGCTTGGCTTCGGCCACGTCAGCGCGCTCATCGTTTACGCCCACCCCGGCGTGTTTGAGCAGGCTGTGTCCCATCAGCGTGGGGCGGATGCCGCTTCCCAATGGCGTGAGCGCGCCGAGCAGCGCCTGCGTGCTGGCCGCGCCCACTTTGAGGCCGGCATGCTGGGCCGCGCCCCGCTCTTCGAGGTCATCGAAGGCCGCCGCCTCCCGGCACGCGATGCCAAGGCCGCCGAGATTGCCATGCTTCTCGACGACTCCGCGCGCCTCACCGATAACGGCACCTACCCCTCCGCCTAAGGCGCTGGCCCCTAACAGCAAGCCCTAAGAACAAGCCGAGGACGTCCGCAAAGAAGCGGGCCTCCTCGGCTTCTTTTCTGCCTGCGCACATATCACTACGTGATAGTTTTCCCATAATGCACCGTTTACTTAATTACGAGACTTCCACGACTCAGGGGTGAAACATGGATATTGAGAAGTTCCTCATCACAGCAGTCGGCTCGCTCAGCGTCATTTCCCTTATCGGTTGGCTCATGGCTGATTATGAGTGGGCAACCAAGACCGCAACGGTTATAGGGTTTGGATTCCTCATCTCGGCCCTCCTCAATAAACGCAGGCGAGACAAGGCCGCGGGCCACCGCCGGGTAGCTGAAGAATCTGCGCAGTGACAACTCACCGGCTGGGCACGCAGCGCGGAAGATACACCTTCCCTCGGCTGCACAACTGCCCTATCTGCCAAACTTAGCGCCGATCCATGCAACGCGGGGCCAAGGTTTTGGCAACTAGGCGCGTTCTTCCTCTGATTCTTCTGCCGGCTCGTCCTGCGCCCGCCGCGCATTATCTGAAATCTCACGCGCTCTCTGCTCCAAGCTCTCCTGGGCGCGGGCCTGGGCTTGGGAGGAGCTATCGGCACGCGGCGGGGCTTGGATGAAGCGCTCGGAGTGCATTCCCAGTTGCAGCTCCTTGGCGCGCAACACCTCCGCATCAATCTTGATGCCGACGATCAGCACAGTGTTCATCAACCACGTGGCCACGAAGACCGCCATGACCGTGCTCAACGCACCATAAGCGCTGGCCGCAGCGAGGTACTTCAGGTAGAGGCCTACCAAACCCCAGGACACGACCGTGCCTACAAGCGCCACCACGGAACCGGAGGTTATCCACCTAAAGCGCCCGGGACGCACGTTGGGACCGAAGTGATAGAGCACCGCGATCAGCGTGAGAACCACAACCACAGTGACTGGGAAGCGCAGCCAGTTCCACACCGGGAGGAAGATTCGTACCAAGTATGTGGCGGCATCCTCTAGTCCTACGTTGCGTGCAAGCGGAATCAATCCTTCATTAAGAACTGCATCACGCAGCAAGTTGGCAAAGAGCACGATGACCGCGCCGACCACAATGACTGCTGTCAGCCCCCACATCAGCGCCCACGTGCGGATGATGCCGCGGCCTTCCACCCGGCCGTACACGGTATTGGCTGTCCGCGAGAAGGCCCGCACATACGCCGACGCCGAAAACAGCGAGATGGCCAGGGAGATGATCAGAGCCAACGTACCCTGCGCGCTGGAGCCGATAATCGTGCCGACGACCGTATGGGCTTGTTCTGATAGCGACCCGGGAACGTATTGCTCAATGAACTCAGAAGTCAGCTGCTCCACTTCCGCTTGGCGGGAGGAGAAGATAAGCGTAGCGATGGAATAGGCGGCCAGCACCGTAGGTGCAAAAGCCATGAGCGTGAAGTAGGTCATCCCGGCGGCGCGGTCCATGAAGGCATCGTGGAAGAAGTCATTCCACGTGCGGCGGATGACCAGCCCCCAGCTCTCCTTGCGCAGGCGGTTACCTTTAGCGAGGGGGTTGCGCTCATCATCGTGGCCTTCGACTTCAAGGATGGTCGAGCTCTTAAACGGCACGATAGTCTCTGGCTCTTCGGCCGGAATAGCGTTGCCTCGGGTCTCCTCTTCGCTCATATCTGACCAGCGTATGCGGCACAGCCCGCATACAGGGGAAGGACACTCAGACCACAGGCTAAGCCGTGGTTACACTGGGGAGGCATGATTGAGAAGAACACCGACAACAAGATCAACGTAAAGTCCTTCGAGCTTGACCACCGGCTTGTCGACGCCCCCTATATCCGCGTCGCCGACCGCACCGACCTGGGCGGCGGGGTCGAGATTATCAAGTATGACCTGCGTTTCTGCCAGCCCAACAAAGAGCACCTCGGCACCGAAGCACTGCATTCGGTCGAGCACATGATGGCCAACTTCATGCGCAACTACACCGACAAGCTCATTGGCTTTGCTCCGATGGGTTGCCGCACCGGCTTCTACGCCATCACCAACGGCATGGAACAGGACGAGCTGCTCCGCGCTGTCGAGGGCGCGCTCAATGACATCCTCAACGCCACCGAGGTCCCCGCCGCCAACGAGGTGCAATGTGGCTGGGGCGCCCACCACTCACTCGAGGGCGCGCAGGAGGCCGCACGCAATTTCCTCGCGGCCAAGGATGAGTGGCTCAACGTCATGGCCTAGCCACCCAAGTCCTCCTTAAATGCTCACACCCAGCCAGATGGGCTCCGGCTCCAGCGTCACGCCGAAGGCCTTCTGAACCCCGGCGCGGATGTCGCGGGCCAGCGCAACGATGTCGTCTGCGGTGGCCTCACCACGGTTGGTCAGCGCCAGGGTGTGCTTAGTGGAAAGTGTTGCCTTCGCGCCCGACTCTTCACCTGGGTAGCCCTTGGCAAAGCCAGCGCGCTCGATGAGCCAGGCAGCGGAGAGCTTTTCCTTTCCTTCTCCAGATGCGGTGCCGCTTGCCGGCACCGCATGGCGGGGCATGCGGTCAGCATCCTCGTCGCCGCGGGTGGCGCGGACGGCTTCCTGGATGGAGTCAGCAAGCTGCGGCTCCACGATGGGGTTGGTAAAGAAGGAACCGGCTGACCAAGTGTCGTGGTCGTCTGGGTCGAGCACCATGCCCTTGCCGCGACGCAGCTTCAGTACTTCCTCGCGGACGTCCGCGACCGGGCGGCGCTCACCGGGGTTCTGAGTGAGCTGGCCAAAGCGCAGCGGCTTGGATAATCCATCAGTGGTCAGCTGCAGCTCAATAGCCAACACCACGCCGCGGCCAGTGAACTTCAGGTTGGAGTAACGGTAGGCCAGCTCCAGTTCCTCGGCCGGTACCCACGTCGCGGTGCGGGTAGCGCGCTCATAGAGATAGACCTGCGTGAGGACGTCGGAGGTCTCCGCGCCATAGGCGCCGACATTCTGCACCGGCACGGCACCCGCATTGCCCGGGATCCCGGAAAGGCACTCGATGCCGCCCAGGCCGCTCTCCACGGTCAGGGCCACGACGTCATCCCACACCGCGCCCGCATCAGCGCGCACGAGTCCGTTGGCCACGGTGACGTCGATGTCCTCGAAGTCGAGGGTGACCACCACGACATCCAACTGGCCTTCCGCCACCACGAGGTTGGAGCCGCCGCCGACGACGAGGTAGTCCTGGGAGGACTCGTCAAGCGCTGCCAACGCAGCGATAGCGGCCTCAGCGCTGGCGCAGCGCACCGTCACCAGCGGTGCACCACCGATGCGCAGCGTCGTGAGATCGGCGAAGGTGGTCTCGGAATCCAGAGTGACTCCGTCAATGTCAGCGAGGGTCAGGAATTTATCTAGCACGTCTACCAAGGTAGTCTGTAACTCATGTCAACCCGTAGCGAAAACACCGTTATCATCAACCAGCCCATCGATAAGGTGCACAAGGCACTGACCACTCGGGAGTACTGGGACTTCATCGTGGCCAAGCTGTCCCCGGAACCGGGTACCGTGCACGAGTTCACCGGCAACACCGCCGTGCTCTACGAGATTCTTCCGACCTCCCTCCTCCCGGAGGCTGTTCGCGCCATGGTCTCCCAGGACCTGAAGGAAAAGCGCACCGTGACCATCGGCGAGGTTGTCGATGATCAGATGTCCGTCTCCTTCACCGCTGACGTCAAGGGCACCCCGGTCGACTTCAAGGGTGACATCACCTACAAGTCCCAGGATGAGACCACCGTTCTGGACTATGTCTCCGAGGTTTCCGTCAACATCCCGATGATGGGCGCTGCCATCGAGCCGAAGGTCGCTGAGGCTCTGCAGGAGCTCTACACCAACGAGGGCAAGCTCACCGAAGAGTGGATCTCCAACAACCTCTAAACAACTCCCTACACCACAGTTGTTGCTATGGCCGATCACGCGCATAACCTGAAGGCTCAGGAAAGCGCTGGTCGGCCTTTCGGCGTTGTTACCCGCGGCACCACCAACCCCAACCGGCTGCGCCGCTGCGATCGCTGGATGGTGGCGCACCCTTAAATCTCTTCGCTGCTGCGCTCCACGAGTAAGCCGCTGGCTCTCGACGTCGGCTACGGCGCCTCCCACACCACCACCGTGGAGTGGGCGGGCTGGCTGCGCAGCGTTAACCCGAATACCCGGGTAACGGGCCTAGAGATTTCCCCCGAGCGCGTCCTGCCGCCGCGCGATGGCGTCACCTTCGAGCTCGGCGGCTTCGAGCTTGCCGGCTACCGCCCGCAGCTAGTGCGCGCCTTCAACGTGCTGCGCCAGTATGACGTTGACCAAGTAGAGAAAGCCTGGAACACGGTGACCTCGCGTCTTGCTCCGGGCGGCTTCTTCGTGGAGGGAACCTGCGATGAGCTAGGGCGCAGGGCGGCCTGGGTGCTTCTCAGCGCCGCCGGTCCACGCACGCTGACCCTCGCCTGGGATCCCTTCGACGTTCAGCGCCCCAGCGATATCGCGGAGCGCCTGCCCAAGATCCTCATCCACCGCAACGTGCCGGGTGAGCCAATCCATGAACTCCTGCAAGCGGCCGATGCCGCCTGGGACCGCGCCGCCGGCTGGTCTCCTTATGGACCGCGGGTGCGCTGGCGCATGGCGCGTAAAGAACTCCGACAGACAGTGCCCATCCATCCGGTGAACCGCCGCCTGCGGGATAACGTGCTCACAGTGGATTGGGAACTCGTAGTTGGCCAACTTTAAGCCCGTGCGCCACACTAGTAGTCATGGCTTCTTCTAAATCTCCCGCCTCAACGGCCTGGAAAATTTTCATCGGCGTGCTCGTTGCACTCCTGCTCATCATCTTGGTAGCTGAGCTCGGTATACGCTGGTTCTTGGGCTCACAGATGAAGAGCGAATTCACCCAGTCCGCCAAGGAGCAAGGCGTGGAGACCTCCGAGGAACCGGAGGTGAGCTTTGGTGCCAGCCCCATGGTCTTTGGCATGCTCAACGGCAAGATTCCGCAGATGGATATGAAGACCCCGTCCACGCTACAGATTGAGGGCACTAACATCATCGGCCAACCGGCCGCTGATATTCACGTCGAAGACATGACGCTGTCCCAGGAGCCGGTCGCGGGCACGCTGCGGGCTTCGACGACGGTCCCGGATCAATTCCTACTGGCCAGCTTCCAAAAGGCTATTGCTGAGCAGTCCGGCTATGACGCGCTGGGCAACCTCGTGGTGACCGCGATTACCGCCAACGATGCCGAGGATGACCTCGAAGTGGAATTTGCCGGTGGCCTGGCCACGCTCTCGCTCAAGCCGGAAGCTCGCGACGGCAAGCTCGCCATCGATGCGAAGGAAGCATCGCTCTTCGGCTTCGACCTGCCCGAGCAGGCCACCTCCGCGATTTCGAATGCCTTGGCCGAAGGCATGGAGGAACAGCTCGCGGGCCAGCAGCTGACCTTCGAATCCGTGGATGTTGGGGCTGGCGAACTCACGCTCACCCTCATTGGCCACGACGTTCCGATGAGCGAGCTCGATTCCGCCACCGCACCAGCACAGGCACCGGCCAACTAAGAACCGAAAAACTAAAGCAGAGAGTTAGAGGCTCTCTAAGGCGAGCTGCGTATCCAAGGGTTCGTCGTCTGAAACGACGGACCCCGGATCCACCAGGCACTGATAGCCCGCCTGCTCTGCAGCACGCACATACTCCGGCAACGGCAGAGCCGAATGCTCAGGAAGAATGAGCCCCAAACGCACGGGCAGCGGGCAGGCCTCGCGGAGGGTGACGAGCTCGGAGAGGAGCGAGGTGACGTCGCCAAGCAGTGCATCCACCGCGACCCACACCTCTGCGGCGCCTGATTGCACGGCCAGCCGCGCCTCCGCCGCCTTCACCAACGAATGGTGGCGTCCGGTGGGATAACCGGCAACAGCAATAACGTGCTCGGCACCCTCAGCGGCAAGCACGTGGTGCGGGGAGACAAGCACTCGTTGCTGCCCCGCCGACTGGTTTCGTACTTCCTCCACGGAGGCCTCAAGCAGGTTCAGCATTAGTAGGAATAATCGCCGTTGATGATGGCCTTGAGCTGCGGGCGCACATCAAACCAGTACACGCCGGTGATGATGGCACCAATCCAGCTAACAAATGGCAGCGGCAGGTTCATCACCAGGGCGGAACCGAAGAGCAGCCCCACCCATACCCACTTGTTCTGGCGGTCACCGGCGCGGAAAGCATCCTCCCGCGTCATCGCTGCCAGGACGGCACCAAAGAGGGCGAAGAGGGATACCGCCATGAAAATGTACTGCGGTATCGACGCAATAATGTTTAAAAAAGTGTGCATCAAGAAAGACTAACTAGTTCTCGTCAACTACTTCGCCGTCAATGACATCATCATTCGGCTTCGGGGCATAAGGGTTGCGTGGGCTCTGCGGCTCCTGCGGCTGCTGGGCCTGCTTGCCCTCCGCACGTTGCTCCTTGGCGTTGTTGATAGCGCCCTGCACACCCTCACAGGTCTCGGTGAAGGCGGTGTTGAAATCCTCGCGGGCCTTCTCAAAAGACTCCGAGTTACGGGTCTCACGGGCAGCGGAGGACACGGACTCCCCAATGTTCTTCGCCGTGGAGGTCACGCGGTCGAAGAAGGACTCTTCCTTCGCGGTGCCGTCACCCATTCCTGCCTCATCGGCGGCGCGGGCAATGCGATCCGCCTGCGCACTCTGGGCCTGGTTCTGGCGCTCCTCCTTGAAACGGCCACCAAAATCCTTGGCCACATCAAAAGCAGAGGAACCGGCATTCTTGATTGAGTCAAATACGGACATGGTCGTCACTCCTTGTTAGACGCCAAAAAGCAGATGATTAACAGTGTAGATAACCAACCCAGCCAGTGCACCCACGACCGTGCCGTTCAGGCGAATGAACTGCAGGTCCTTGCCCACCATGAGCTCGATGTTCTCGGAAGCCTCCTGGGCATCCCAGCGCTTGATGGTCTCCGGAATGATCGCGATGATCTCCGGTGCGAATTTCTCCACCGCATAGCGCGCGGCCTTGTCCACCAGCTCGTTGGCCTGGGCCAGGAACTCCGAATCCTCCAGCAGGCGGTGCGCCAATTCTTTCACCTTGGCGGTGATCTTCTGGCGCAGGAAGGACTCCGGGTCGGTGAGCTGCTCAATGAGCGTGGAGGAGACCGTCGCCCACATCGCCGCCGGTGCCTTCTGTGCCTGCTCCGAGGCCAGCATCTCCTGCTTAATTCCCTCGATGCGCCCGCGCATATCTTCATCCCACTGCAGGTCCGAGGCCAGCTTGGATAGGTTGCGGCGAATGGCCAGGCGGGCCTCGTGGTTGCCGTTGCGGCGCACCTCATCGGCGAATTCCACGAGCTCTGCGTAGACCTTCTCCCCCACCATCTCGCGGGCAAAGCGCGGTGCCCAGCCGGGCATGCGCTCGTCAATGGCGGTGACCACCGTGGATTCCATGCCGAGGATCTTCCCGTGCGTCCAGTCAATGAGGTCATCCTCCAACGGCCGCGCCTTGCCATCCGCGATGTAGCCCTCCAACAGGCGTCCCAGCGGCGGCCCCCACTCCGGCTCTGCCAGACGGTCCATGACCTGGGTGCGGATGAACTGCTCTGCCTCCGCCGGGTCGAGGTCTGCGACCACGCTGGCTGCGCGCTCACCAATCCACGCGGAGACCTCCTCCGCCCGCCCAGGCTCCACGCCCTGGCGCGCCAACCACAGCGGTATCTCTGCCTCCCGCACCTTGGCGCTGAGTGCATCCGCGGTGAGGAAGTTCTCCTCCACGAAGTCCTTGAGTGCATCACCCACGCGGTCCTTGTTGTTGGGGATGAGTGCTGTGTGCGGGATGGGCAGCCCCATGGGGCGGCGGAACAGCGCGGTCACGGCAAACCAGTCCGCCAGTCCACCGACCATGCCTGCCTCCGCTGCCGCACGCACGTAGCCCACCCAGACCGGAGCCCCGCTTGCCGACGCCTGCCACCACGAGCACCCCAAAAAGATCACCGCCGCACCAATCAGGAAGGACAGCGCAATCGCCTTCCAGCGGCGCAGATCCGCCCGGCGCGCCTCCTGGTTTCCTGGCTGCGGCACAAACGACGTCTGCGTCGCCGACGTTTCCCGAGCCGGCTCAAGCCCTGCGTCTGCGCGGTGCGTCATGGGTGGTTCTCCTTGGTGGGGGTAAACGAGGCTTCGTGATGGATAGCGAATCCATCAATCAACATTAGCGTGCGTAACGGACACACTCGATAGCCAGCAACACTAAGATCAACTCCTAGCTTTATGAATGCCAGCCTGCCGAGGGCCCGTTGGTGGTGCCGTAGATGAACCGTCCGGGGACCTGAATCGCTTTCAGCGCCCGGTAGCAGGTCGGGTCGGGGTATCCTTCGACATTCTTCTTCGGTATTCTGATATCAAGAAGCACAGTGGTGGTCATCTGGCGTCCTTGCCTTCACGCTCGATCACCGGCAGCAGGCCACGGGTGTTCTTCGACAGGCCATAGATGAACAGGCGGCCTTTCTGCGTCCAGTACATGTGGGTGTGGGTCTTTCCCTCGTCGTACTCGTGCGTCTTGGATTGGGTGTACCCCTGCTCAGCAAACTTAGCGTAGAGGAACCAGCGCCCGGACTGGTGAAACTGCACCTGCTCCTCGCGCAGAATCTGGTTGAGCTTCTTCGCCGACAGGCCGTAGTCCTTGGCGATCTCGGTAGTGGTGATCAGCGACGACGACGCCAGCACCACGTCGTAATAGGACACCTTCGGTGCCGCCCTCAACAGGGCTTGTTCGGCGGCAAGTCGCTTGGAGGAGACGATCAGCCGGTTACAGGTCGCCTTCGCTGATGAACCTGACCTGCTGGATGCCACCAGCCGTTTCAAGAGGGTAGTGACTCACGACCCCTTGCAGTGACGCGCCAGGGCATCTTTCGTGTTGGCGTAGCCGAGGGCGGTGGCCACGTCCTTGCCGTAGAACAGGACCTGCCCGCCCGAGGTGATGGTTCGGATCGTACCGAACTCGTGGTTGGTGAACGCATGTAGCGCGGTAGCCATGACCTGCTCCTTTTCTGAGAGCCGGGTAGACAATCGCAGGCGCGGGGTGCGCCAGGCTCTCATCTATCAGGCACGGCAGGCACCGAAACCGGACACGGTGTGAGGAAGGCTCTCGCCCATACGCCCCCGATCCCCGACAAATCCGGACGGGTCAGAGGGCACACTGGTGTGTGAACGTACCGATGGCTCCGTGGCCCGTGCTCTTGCTTCGGCGTCATCAACCAGGTAACCTCGTAGTCAACATGACCGGTTCCGCTGCCCGCCTCGGTGGGAGTCCAGGGCCGGTCTTTGTTTTCGTATCAAACAGGGGTGCGCGTGGAGCGAGTAAAGCAGTTCAAGACCTACGGTGAACAGGTCGAATTGCTTCGTCAGCGTGGGATGCGAGTGAATGATCCCCAGCATGCTGAGACGCTGTTGGCGCGATTGAACTACTACCGCTTGTCCGGATACTGGTACCCGATGCGCCGTTTCTCCCAAGACGACGGCACTGCCCGAGATGAATTCGTGGAGGGAGCATCGTTTGACCTGGTGGTAGCCCTCTATGAGTTTGACGAACAATTGCGCCACAGCGTATTCATCGAGCTTGATCGCGTGGAGTTGGCTATTCGAACCAAGCTCGGCCACGAACTGGGTCGCCTTGACCCGCTGATCTATTTGGATCCCCAGCGTTTGAGCGCTCGGGCACGGCAGCGAAACAAAGACGGGCGTAGCGTGCACGAGGTGTGGATGAGAAAGTACCTGTCGTCATTGAAAGCGTCGAAGGAGGACTTCGTCGCCCACCATAAATCCAAATATGGCGGGACTCTACCCATCTGGGCGGCTGTCGAAATCATGGATTGGGGGATGCTGTCGTACTTGTACGGCATGTCGCCCAATATCGTGCGCAAACAGGTTTCCGAGCCCTGCGGCCTAACTGGTCCTCAGCTTGAATCATGGCTGAAATCCTTGAATATTCTGCGCAATTACGCAGCTCATCATGCAAGGATGTTCAACCGTGTTTACGACATCAAACCGAAACTGAACAATGACGTCAGGCTGGCTCCGGTAGCTGAAGGAATGAATCGCTTGTTCGGCCAGCTCTCCCTTATCCAATACTTGCACCGCCAACTGGGCTTGTCTCCGGCCGACCGGCTACCGAAGCTGTTCCACACCTACCCGCACAATCCCATCGTGCCGTTTTCTCGCACAGGAGCACCTGACAACTGGCGCGAGGTGTCTCTCTGGCGCGTCTAATCCTTGTGGTAGTAGTCGCATTCGTACCCGTCGGCGTTGAGTGGCAGTCCCGCTGCCCAGTCGGGTGGGGTCGTCATGAGCTGGCAGTCATCGGCGATGGTGAAGTCGGAGTCCTCGGGTTCGTCGATGACGATTTCGTCGTGGACGCGCATGACAATCTTGTGCCCAGCCTGAGCGACGAATGTCATGCCGTGGACGAGGAGGTCACGAGCGACTGCTTGGCCGATGTTCTCGACGAGTTTCCCGCCGTAGGTCTCTAGCCGCCCCCACTTGCGTCCGGTCGTGACATCGCTGTAGGTGATGGAGGCGCCGCCCCACCGGTTATCACCCAGCTGGGGCTTCACGCAGGCTAGCCGCCTACCAGAGGGCGGGGTGATAAACAAGATGCCGGACTCGGCAGTGAAGCGAAGGTTGCACAGCCGAACAGCCTGGCGGGTGGTGATGGCGTCGGGGGTCAGGCCCCTCAACGACGATACGGACTTCGGCCCGACCAACCCCAAAAGCGTGGTGATGTACGCAGTGGAGAACTATTAGACAAATACCAAGTGACCTAAAGACGTCATCCTGAGCACTTCCCTCCCCCTCATTGTGGCGGGAGGCGGGAGGCGTCGCCAAGCGTCGGTGCCTCAGTCATCCCCTTGTGCTTGGCTGCGCTCCCTCTACCCCACCCCAAACGCCAACAACCCCCACCGCCTCACATGGTCTCCCATGTGTGTTTGGAGATGGGGGTTGTTGTGGTACCAGTACAGAAACTCAGGCGTTCAACGGCCTAGGAGGTGCCTAGTTGATGCGGCCGGTTTCCTTGCGGTACTGGCGGTAGTAGCGGCGGCCATACTTGACGGCGGCGATAGCCAGGATGGCTACGACGACGCTGGCGATGGCGCCCACGATCAGGTTGATCTGGTAGTCAGCGCCGGCGGTGCCGTCCGGGTAGAGCCAGGTGCCGAGGCCCCAGATCAGGATGCCCAGCGGCGGCAGGATCGAGAGAGTCAGACCCATGCCCACCCAGGTGGAGGTGCGCAGCAAAGAAGAGTGCGGTGCGCCGTAAGAAACGGGGTCATATCCCTCGATGTAGGAGTCCTGAATCTTACCGGAGAACTCCGGGTAGGTCTCGCTGTGGTGATCAGCAACTGCCGGGTTGAGGTCGCTCATGGCTGAAACTTTCTCTCGTTCCTGTTAATCCTGTGAATGACTATAGCTTAGTCGTCCTTGCCGCGGAAAGCAGCACGTGCACGTTCGCGGGTAACCGCGGAAACCGCGGTCAGCGGCACACCAGCCGGGCAGACGTCGGCACACTCGCCGTAGAGCGAGCAGTGGCCGAAGTTCTGCTCCAGATCGTCCACCATGTTGCGTGCGCGGCGGCCACGCTCTTCCTTGCCCAGCGGCATGAGGGAGAGGTGAACCAGCTTGGCACCGGTAAACAGGTGAGCAGCACCGTTGGGGCAGGATGCCACGCAGGCACCGCAGCCGATGCAGGCAGCGTGATCCAGAGCGTACTCGGAGGTCTCGTGGTTAACGTGCAGGGTGTCAGCATCCGGAGCGGTACCCGCATCCATGGACACGTAACCGCCCTGCTCCATGACGTGGTCCAGCTTGGCGCGGTCCACGATCATGTCCTTGATAACCGGGTAGGCAGCGGAACGGAAAGGCTCCAGCTTGATGGTGTCACCATCCTTGAACTGGAAGAGGCGCTGCTGGCAGGCCGGGGTGTTCTGGCCCGGGCCGTGCGGGCGGCCGTTGACCAGGAGGCCACAGGTACCGCAGATGCCCTCACGGCAGTCAGAAGCGAATGCGAAAGGCTCGGTGCCTTCCTCAATGAGGCGGTCGTTGACGTGGTCGAGCAACTCCAGAATGGACATCTGCTCGGCGGCGTCGTCAACCTGCACGGTCTCGAACTTGCCTTCTTGCGTCGGTCCGGCTTGACGCCAGATCTCAAGTGTCAGTTTCATTACTTGTAGTTCCTTGTCATCAGCGGGATCGAATCAAAGTACAGCGGCTCAGCGTGGCGGATGAACTCGCCCTCAGCAGCGCCCGGCTCCCAAGCGGAAACAAAGCACCAGTTCTCGTCATCACGCTCGGCCTCGCCGTCCTCGGAGAGGTGGTCCTCGCGGAAGTGAGCACCACAGGACTCGTCGCGGTCAAGGGCGTCAATACACATGAGCTCACCCAGGTCGATGTAGTCAGCAACGCGCAGACCGTACTCGAGGACCTGGTTCATGTCGTTGGCCTCACCAGTGATGCGGACGTTAGCCCAGAAGTCCTTGCGCAGCTCGCGAACCTTCTCGATGGCAACCTTGAGGTCCTCGACGTTACGGGATACGCCGCAACCCCAGTAGAGGATGTCACCCAGCTGGCGGTGGTAGTACGCCGGACCGTGCGGGTCCGCACCCTGGATGGACATGAGGCGGTCGATGCGAGCCTGAGCGCGAGCGACAGTCTCGTTGGCCTCAGCAGAGTCCTCAGCCAGCTTGGCCTCACCCAGGTGGTGTGCCAGGTAGTTCGGGATGGTGAACGGCAGGGTGAACCAGCCATCAACGGAAGCGGACAACAGGGAGTTCGCACCCAGACGGTTGGCGCCGTGGTAGGTCCAGGAGCACTCACCGGAGGCGAAGAGACCGTCGATGGCGGTCATCTCATTGAAGTCCGTCCACAGGCCACCCATGGTGAAGTGGCAGGTCGGGGCGATACGCATCGGGGTCTCATAAGCGGATTCACCAATGGCCTCTTCGTACATTTCGATGAGGTTGGAGTAACGCTCGCGGATCTTGTCCTTGCCCAGACGCTCGATGGCGTCGCGGAAATCCAGGTACACAGAGTTGTGCAGCGGTCCAACACCCAGGCCCTTGTTGATCTGCTGGGAAATGGCGCGGGACGCCACGTCACGCGGGACGAGGTTACCGAAGGCCGGGTAGCGGCGCTCCAGGAAGTAGTCGCGCTCCTCTTCCGGAATCTCGTTGGCAGGACGGTCATCCTTCTCCTTGATCGGAGACCAAATGCGGCCGTCGTTACGCAGCGACTCGGACATGAGGATGGTCTTGGACTGCCACTCGGAGTTCACCGGCAGGCCAGTCGGGTGGAACTGGATGAATGCCGGGGAAGCCAGGTAAGCACCGTTCTCGTACGCACGCATCATGGCGCCGGCGTTAGAGTTCTTAGCCAGCGTGGACATGTGGTAGACGTTGCCGTAACCGCCGGTACCGAGGATGACTGCGTGGCCGGTGAAGGCCTTCAGCTCGCCGGTGATGAGGTTACGGGTCACGATGCCGCCGGCGCGCTTCTTGCCACCGTCGGTGTAGGTGATGATGTCCTGCAGGTCGTGGTGAGCGAAGAGCTCCACGTTGCCCAGGCCAATCTGGCGGTAGAGCGCAGACGTGGTGGACAGCTGCAGCTGCTGGCCTGTTTGGCCACGGGTGTAGTAGGTGCGGGAGACCTGCACACCACCGAAGGAACGGGTAGCCAGGGTGCCGCCGTACTCGCGAGCGAACGGAGCACCGATGGCGTTCATGTGGTCGATGACGCGGATGGACTCATAAGCCAAGCGCCAGCAGTCGGACTCGCGGCAGCGGTAGTCGCCACCCTTCACGGTGTCCTTGGTGTGGCGGTAAGCGGAGTCGTTATCCACCTTCTTGTGGCGGGAAGAGTTCACACCACCCTGCGCAGCAATGGAGTGCGCACGGCGCGGGGAGTCGTGGTAGGTGAAGACCTTTACCTTGTAGCCCAGCTCGCCGAGGGCAGCCGCAGCGGAACCAGCAGCCAGGCCGGTGCCGACAACGATGATTTCAAACTTGCGGCGGTTCAGCGGCGAGACCAGCTCCATGTGGTCCTTCTGGTAGCTCCACATGTCCTTCATCGGGACGCCGTGCGGCTCGTGGGACTCCAGGATGCGGCCCGGCTTAACGCCCGGGACGATGGACTGCGGGTGCGAGAAGTTCGGGTGCTCGCGCTTGAGTTCAGTGTTCGCGTTCGACACAGGATTCGCGTTAGTCATGGGTTCAAAACTCCTTTAGCTGACCCAGCCCAGGGCGACGGACAACGGCATGACGATGTTTGCCAGGCACACGACGGCCGGGACAACGTACGCCAGGATGACAAATACCTCGCGCCACTTAGCACCGGTAATACCCAGGTCGGAAGCCGCAAGGCGGATGCCGTGGGTCAGGTGCAGGAAGAGGCAGAGCATGGCGACGATGTAAATGATGGTCACCGGCCAGCGGGAGAAGGTAGCGATCATGTTGGCCTTCACGGCACCATGAGCGAAAGCCTCCGGAGCGATCGGCTGAACACCCATCGTCAGATCCAGGATGTGGAAGACGATGAACAGGAGCAGCACGACGCCGGTCACCAGCATGGTCTTCGTCGCAAAGGAATCCATGCCGCCCATCAGGTTGGTGCGCTTGAACTTACCGCGGGATGCCTTGGAGCGAGCGGTCAGCGCGAAGGCACCGTAAATGTGGGCGATCACGCACGCCAGCAAAACGATGCGGATGATCCACAGAAGGTGGCCGCTCGGAATCAGCGGATCACCCATGCTGCGCAGGAATGCGCCGTAGGCATCGAGGGCTTCCTGGCCGTCATGAGCCGGCAGGTAAAGCTTCAAGTTGCCGGCCATGTGTCCCACAACGAAGAGTGCGAAGAACAGACCGGTAATTGCCATCGTCAGTTTCAAAGCCCAGGACGGAATTCCTGGCTTAGGACGAATCGTTTCATTAGTAATACGGCCGTGAGCGAGGGCTTCACGGTCAGGATTTTTTACAGACATGACACCTCCATAGTCGTCCTTACCTTACGCAGAACTTCACGCTGACCACTAGTTATCTCTTTGCTTTGCAGGCCCCTTGCCCCTCCTACAGCCCGCCGAAAGATTTGAGATAAGGCAAGGGTTGCCTTAAGTGCCCCACCCCTTTTGCCGCTCTACCTTGATCACTTCCCTTTACGCAATATTGACCTTGCGAAAACATTTCGCCGATGAGACTTTTGTCACAGGGTGTGGCGTGAGTGACGACCCTACCCCTTTAGGTGTCAAACTTTCGCTTGGTATCCGCCTTTCATTTCCCGCCCAGCACCTTGCCAACACCCCCACTTCGCAGCGGAGTTAAAATACTTCACACATTCCTTGCAAAAATATTGTTATGAGTGAAAGGCACTAGGTAACCTAGCTCACATGAGCAAGACATACGTGGGTTCGCGCCTGCGCCAGCTGCGCCGCGAACGTGATCTCAGCCAAGCCTCCCTCGCCGCTACGCTGGGACTTTCAGCGAGCTACGTCAACCAGATTGAGCATGACGTGCGCCCGCTTACCGTCCCGGTCTTGCTGAAAATCACTGAAGCATTTGGCGTTGATGCCACGTTCTTCTCCCGCGATGATGACTCACGCCTGCTGGCAGAAATCCAGGATGTCGTACAAGACCAGGAAATCTGCCCCTCCCCCGTGGAGCTTCAGGAATTGTCCGAGTTGGTTTATAACCACCCCACCGTTGCCCGCACGCTCGTGGATATCCACCGTCGCTACCGCAACATTCGCGACAAGCTTTCGCTTGCCACCGACACCCGCCGCTCGGATGGCAGCCAGGCGCTATCCATGCCCCACGACGAGGTGCGGGACTTCTTCTATGCCCGGCAGAATTACCTCGATGAATTGGATATTCATGCGGAGGGAATTGCCGCGGAGCTCGGCGTCACCCCCTTCCACATCCGCGATATCGAGCAGGCTCTAAATGACAGGCTCACATCCCAGCACGGCGTGGAGATTCTCACCACCGATCGCATGGATGGCACACTGCACCGCTTTGACAAGAACACCGGCACCCTTCGCCTAGCCAGCCGCCTGAGCGTGGGCCAGCGCGCCTTCCGCATGGCGGCGGAGCTGGGGTTCCTGGAAGCGGGTGAGCTTATTAGCCACCTCGTGGACGAAGAACCCTTCACCTCGGATGCCTCGATCAACTTGGCCAAGCGGGGAATCGCCAACTACTACGCTGCAGCCATCCTTTTGCCCTACAACCTCATCCATAGTGAGGCCGAGCAATCCGGGTATGACGTGGAGTACCTCTGCAATGTTTTCGGCGTGGGCTATGAAACCATTGCCTCCCGCCTTTCCACGCTGCAGCGACCCAACAAGCGCGGCATCCCCTTTACCTTTGTACGGGTGGACCGCGCCGGCAACATGTCCAAGCGCCAATCAGCCACGGGCGTGCACTTTTCCAACTCCGGCGGCACCTGCCCGCTGTGGAATGTCTACGAGTCCTTCTCACGCCCCAACACCATTTCCCGCCAGCTGGCGCAGATGCCGGATGGGCGCAATTACCTCTGGGTTTCGCGCACGGTGAGCTACCCGCAAGGCCGTTTCGGGGATACCAACAAGCTCTTCTCCATCGGCTTGGGCTGCGAGGCCCGCCACGCCAACCGCACTGTCTACGCCCAGGGCCTGAACCTCGATGCCCTTTCTTCCGCGACCCCGATTGGCGCTGGCTGCCGCACCTGCCCGCGCCAGAACTGTTCGCAGCGAGCTTTCCCCGCTATCAACGAGCAGTTAGTCATTGATGCCCACCGCTCCGCGGTTGCGCCGTACTAACCAGATCTCGCGACACGTGCAGTAGGGACTAGCCAAAAGGAACGCTTTTACACCACAAATAACGTTTTATTGTCTTTTATGGGGAGCGCTCTCCAGAGTCGGGATGAATTTTTCCGGGGACAGATCCGCCCCCAGGAATCCTGTTATACATCTTGAACTGGACATTTAAGCTTCCGCCAGCCCATATACATTGACCTTAAAAAGCTTTCTCATGATTTTGCCTATCAAAATACATAGATTTTTCAGGGTCGAATTTCTTATAATGGAACATGACCGATATCCCCTATCGAAAGGATCACTATCATGAGCAGCTTTGCTAACGGTTTCCTTGGCCAGATTCAGGGCCTTCTCGTAACCATCGTTAATGCACCGTTCGTTCTGTCCTCCAAGCTCTTCGGCTAAAGGCAGGCGCGCTACGGCGCTAAAACCA